>DASPNB010000305.1:0-9707 GCA_035626755.1 Flavipsychrobacter sp. | reverse complement strand
AAACTAAACGGCTAAAACTTCGCAAGCTGCGTGAAGACGACTACGATCAATGGTTGCCATTATTCCGGCAACAAGGCGTTGCCCGTTTCCTTGGTCTTGAACATTTACCAACGCCGGAAGAGCAATGCAGTCTATGGTTCGAACGTTCCTTTAAACGTTATAACGAAAACCTCGGCGGCATGAACGTACTTATTGACAAGGAAACAGGAAACCTTGTTGGACAAAGCGGGCTCCTTGTTCAGAATGTTGATGACCAGGAAAGATTGGAGGTTGGCTACTCTATTCTACCTCAATATTGGCAGAAAGGATACGCAACCGAGGCTGCCCGCAAATGCCGCGATTATGCTTTTGAAAATGACTACACCGAATCGCTGATCTCCATCATCCATATAGAAAACGTCAACTCCATAAAGGTTGCTGAAAACAATGGAATGTCCTTTTCCCACGAAACCATCTTCAAAAACACGGCGGTTAAAATATACAGGATAACTAAAGAAGAATGGTGTAAGCTGATAAAAAGAGAGGCCATCCTCAGGTCGCCTCTCTTTTATTGCAAAAACTCTTTCGAATTTCTAAAAAACCGGTTCAGGCTATTTCTTCACCATACCATTAAAAGTATTTTCGTTTAGTTTCAATGGATACTTCTGGCGCATTTGTTCGTTCCATTGCTTCTCCAGGTGATCCTGGTATTCTGCAACCACGTAGCCACGGGCTTCTTCCAGTGTCTTGTTGGTAGGCTGGTTAAACACCTCATCTACTTTCACAACAGTGAATTTACCATCGCTAGTCTTAGTGCCCTTAGTTACACCTTTACTCAGTTCGCTTTGAGGAACATCCTTAAAGTGACTGAACTCGAAATGTCCGCGCTGAACGGAAACAGCATCAGGATTAGATTCAGTGTTGAGTTTTTTCACCACATCTTCTTCCTTTATTGATTTGTCAGCCAGCAGCTTTTTGCCTTCGGCCATTGCAGATTCGTCTTTAAACTTGTAAACCGCCCCTGTGAAGCCCGGCTCCCACATGTATTTGCCTTTATTGGCTGCATAGAAAGCTTTCAGACCTGTAGAGTCCTTTGAAGCCTTGCCCCAAACATTGCGGTCCATCAGCTCAAATAGCATAATACCTGCACGGTACTCTTCCATCAGGTTCTTGAAGTCGTTGTTTTCTTCCACAAGCTTATGCTCCTCCAGGTCGTTTACTACTGTATTAACGTAGTTCTTATATATATCAGACATCACCGCCTTCCTTGGCCCGTTTAGCCGACCGCGGGTCAGACCCTCAGCATATTTCATCAGGTCACTTTGCAGGTAGTTCTTACCGGCGAGGGTAAAGACGGGCTTATTCATATTCTTAAAGTCCTCTGCCTTAAAGAAATTAGCAGCCTTACCTGTATCAGGCAAAGCAACCACCTTTGCATACAGCTCTTCCAGGTTGTCTTTGTTTTCTTTATAGCCGTTCTTCGCCTTTACTTTTTCAAAGTACAAGTCTTTGGCATTCTGTGCCCGCGAGTCGTTCTCTACTTTTCTCTTCAGCTGGGCATGTAAACTATCGTATGGCTTCAGCGGAACCTTCTCAATTAGCTTTATGATGTGATAACCATAGTCCGTCTTCACTGGCTCAGATACATCGCCCGGCTTCTTCAGCCCGAAGGCAGCAGTTTCAAAAGCAGGCACCATTTTACCGGCACCAAACTGTGGCAATACGCCGCCTTCATTTATTGAATATTTGTCATCAGAGTATTTTTTCACCAGGTCGGCAAAAGCTACACCTTTCTTCAGTTCAGTTTTTATAGAGTCAGCGCGCTTTTTCGCCAGTTCTTGGCCTTCCTGCCCTTTCGACTTCGGAGTAGTCAGCAGTATATGTGCTACTTTCACTTCTCCCCTCGACGGTCTGCGTTCTATTACCTTCACTACATGATAACCAAACTGTGTGCGGAACGGGGCAGAAACCTTGCCTACCGGGGTACCGTATGCAACGTTCTCAATAGGATATATTGTTTGCAGTGCGGTAATATAACCTATGTCGCCTCCATTGTCCTTAGACGATTTGTCATCGGTATACTGGCGGGCCATCTCGGCAAAATCTGCGCCCTTATTGATAGCCTTGTAAACACTGTCCATTTTTTTGTAAGCGATACTTGTATCAGAACCGGAAGGAGACATAATAAGTATGTGAGCCACGTGCACATCTTCCTTCAGCCTGTCGTAGGCTTCACGGATCATCTTGTTAGTCACTTCCTCATCTGTCAGGTAGTTCTTTGCAAGTTGCTTGCGATAGTTGTTCAGCTCACTCTGGATGTTAACCAGTGTGTCGAGGTGCTGAAGTTCCGCTTCTGCCACCTTCATGCGAAACAGGGAATAAAGATCCAGGTACTCTCTCAGAGCAGTCTCGCTGAAATCTGGCTTTTTGTTAAGGGCATTCTTCTGGTAAACCCTTAAAAATTCTTCTTTTGTAACCGGTTTCCCTCCGTATGTGAAAAGAGTCTGTGCATTACCGGATAAGGATAGTATACCTGTTACCAGGCAGGTTAAGACCAACTTACGCATTCTATTTATGTTTTTATTTACTGTTTTTACTTTGGCTTACTTTATCTTTTTTCTCGATCATTTCCAGTACCTGCGGAATGGTACTATGATCCAGTTTCTTGCCCCTGATGATCTTCTTGTCATCCAGCAGGTATATTACAGGAGTGCTGTACACATTGAACTTAGACCTGAAGTTTGATTTGTACTCAGGATCATATACATGTATCCACTCATCCAGTTTTTCTTTTTCTATGGTTTCCCTCCACTTCTTCTCATCGCCTTCCACTCTTACACCATATATCTTTACACCCTTGTTTTTCAGTACAGCCTTGTACAGGGAGTCAATCCTCGGTATTTCGTGCAGGCAATGACCGCACTCAGGCGACCAGAATACCAGCAGGGTATATTTTGACTTAACACCATGCAGGCTCTGCTCTTTTCCATTTATATCCTGCATCTTTATTTCTGCAGCGACGTTGCCTATCACGTTCGGAGCTATCTTCTGGGCAGCCTCGTAGTATTTCTGCAAAGCGTCATTTTCCAGCCAGTAAGCCTTACCCTTCATGTAGTAGTTCTCTACCAGGTATACGAACACTTCATCCATCCCCATTACCTTGCTGTTTTCTACATAGTGGGTCAGCCACCAAAGCGTGTACTTAAACATGTCCTTGGTACCGTCAGCCTTGGTAAGCAGCTTGTCAGCTTCAAACTCCATACTATCTATTACAGGCAATACCAGCTTAGAGAAGTACTCCTCCAGTTTGGCATCATATACAGGAGTATATATCAGGCGGTCGTCCTGAAAATTAAAATTATCCCAGTAGTGACCTTTGTAATAGTTATACGCAAAGGCTGAATCCTTCGTCTTGCCATCTGCCAGGAAGTGATCTCCTTCAGGAACCTGCGGCACTTCCAGCGAATTGAAAATGGAAGTAAGCAAAGTGCCTGGGTTCTTAGTTACATAGTCGCGACGATATGCGATCAGTTTCTTAGATCCTTCACCAAGTTGCTTGCGGATAGCCATGCTGTCTGCAGATGTCTTGGCCTCAGCCATCTTGCCTTGAATTTCCTGCTGCCTGGCGCCGAAGTCTTTCAGGAAGCGAACATAATCCTGGAAACGGTCGTTCTCAGGAGAGTTCTTGAACTTCAAACCGTCAGGAAGCTTTTTTGCTGTTGCAGTAATGCCGATGTCGTTACCGTTGTCGAGCAGGAACTCGAAATAGGTTTTCTTGTCAGAAAGCAGCATCATGTAGATGCCGCCTACAAATTTCTCTTTACTTTCAAATGTTGCTACACCGTTTTTATCCAGTTTAGCAGAATCTGCTTTGTAAATGGTGGGAAGGGGTTTGCCGTAGTAGTGAGCCAGGTAAACAACAGAATCAGTTACGTCCGTGAACTTCAGTTGGATCTTGTATCCGTCCTTCGCAAAAACCGTTTGCGCCAACCCTGCTAGCAGCAGTATGGCAAATAGTGTAATTCGCTTCATAAATGAATAAATAAAGACTTAAATTGTTTTCGCACATAGACAGCAATAAAGCCGGCAATGTTGGTGGAAAGTTTACAAATTTACGTTATCAAAACGGTGAAAACCAAGGTATTCACTGTATTTTTGCTATTTTATTACAATTATTATTAACAAAATTTTGTCAAAACGGAACAAGAAGCAACCCGCATTTAATATTACGATCAATGCTTATGCGGCTGAAGGGAAAAGTGTAGCTCAACTGGAAGATGGCAAAGTGCTTTTTGTAGAGAATGCTATACCCGGTGATATAGTGAATGTGCGCATCACTAAATCGAAAAAAAGCTGGGCTGAAGGCAAAGTGACCGAACTGGTAAGTCCATCTCCTGACAGGATCGTTCCTTTTTGTCCTCATTTCGGCGTCTGCGGCGGTTGCAAATGGCAAATGCTCCCTTACTCAAAACAACTGGAGTACAAACAGCAGCAGGTTCACGACCAGCTGCAGCGTATAGGCCAGGTAGAGTTCCCTCCACTGCAGCCAATAGTAGGCAGTCCTAAAGAGAGATATTACCGCAATAAGCTCGAGTTTACTTTCAGCACCCAACGATACAGGACGACCGAAGAGATAAAAGAGGCTGAAGGCGCCGAGTTGCCGAAAGAACCTGCACTGGGCTTCCACGCTCCGGGTCTTTTTGATAAGGTGGTGCCTATACATACCTGCTACCTGCAGCAGGAACCGACCAATTTGCTGCTAAATGTGCTACGCACCTATACAGAAGCCCGGCAGTTAGAATACTACGACTATCGTAAACAATATGGCTGGCTGAGGAATATCATCCTCCGCATAGCCCGAACCGGCGAAATACTCATCAACCTGGTGATGCACCACGAAGATGAGAAAGAACGTGTAGCATTACTGGAACACATTAAGGAAAATGTCCCCCGTATCACATCGCTGAATTATACTATTAATCCTAAAATGAATGACAGCATTTACGACCTCGATGTAATATGCTATTATGGCAAAGAATATATAGAAGAAACACTTGAAGATTTTCGCTTCAAGATATCACCTAAATCTTTTTTTCAGACAAACACCTACCAGGCCGAAGCGCTCTATCGCTTAACGAGAGAGTTCGCGGGCCTGACGGGAACCGAAGTAGTCTATGATCTGTACTGCGGAACGGGAAGCATTGGCATATTCTGCTCAAAAGGAGCTAAAAAGGTGATTGGCATTGAGGTAGTGGAAGACGCGGTAAAAGATGCTTACGAGAATGCAAAAATGAACGGGCTTGATCATTGCCAGTTTTATGCGGGTGATGTGGCTGCCATCTGCACCGATGATTTTTTTGCAGAGCACGGCTCGCCCGATGTGATCATTACAGATCCGCCGAGAGCAGGCATGCATGAAAAACTGGTGAAACAGATACTAAAGATGAGAGCACCTAAAGTAGTATACGTTAGTTGCAATCCCGCTACACAAGCGCGTGATCTGCAATTGCTGGATGAAGCCTACAAAGTCACTCGCCTGCAACCGGTAGATATGTTCCCGCATACTCACCATATAGAAAATATTGCGCTGCTGGAACTGCGCTGATAAAAAATCCCCGGCTAAGCCGGGGATTTTTTTATTTGTTAGCCAGTATCGGCAAAATCTTACTGCCGGCGCTTACTTCTGTGCTATGCTGCTTCTCAAAATAGCTCATGGAAACCGGAAGATCATTTCCTGAATCGCAGAACAGGGCGAGCGATAAAGGTATCGCTGCTATCATCACCGACAAGGTCAGTGTGATTTTCATTTGGCGGCGTTTTTTCTTACTCATGGTTTGTGTGTTTTGCTTTGTAATACAAATATCACACAAAGGCCGGTTTTAAGATAATTTTAGCGCTTGCTTAACCGATGGTTTACAGCTGCTTAACGAGCGCTTTGTAAAAATTTCCAGCTTTAGTTAGTAATAGTCAGCAATTGCTTGTGAACTTCCTTACCCGCGCGCACCTGGCATGCATATATGCCGGCTGGCAACTCAGGTAGACTAACCCGGGTATTCGCTTTTACCCTGCCGCTCCATGCCACGCTACCATTAATTGAAAGAAGGCTCAGTTCTATCTCGCTATCGCTTGCGGCAAGTACCTGGATAGCTCCGCCGCTCTTCGCAGGATTGGGAACCAGCTGCATATCAGAAGTCTTCGTGCCGCCTGCGGCTATGATCGGCGTGCTGGTAACAGACGTGATATTCAGATCCCAGATACCACGGCCATAAGTGCCGAAACGAACTGTACTGATAGAAGGCAGGTACTCTACCGTCTTCCAGTTTTGTATCGGCGTGTTCGGTGTTTGCAGGCTATACCATTGATTGTCGGCAAATATGTACACATATGGTCCTGCCTCTGTGGCTGCAAACAGCATTGTTTCAGTGGGATTCAGCGCCAGCCTGTTCACCAGCGTTTGGGGTAAACCATTGCTTAGCGCCGTAAATGCCTGCCCGTTATTTGTTGACACATAGACTGCAGGGTTGCTATAGCCGCTTCCCGCAAAGAACACCTTGCCCGACACCAGCTTGCTCGGCAAGATAGATGAACCATACAGCCAGTACCCTTCAGGACCTGTGAAAGAACTATTATGGTTCCAGCTATTTCCGGCATTTGTGCTGTAGAAGAAACTGCCATCTTCGCAGGCTACATACATCAGGTTGTTGTTGATCTTCGATACTGCTATCGCGGAAATGCCCGCCGCTGCAGTATTGGAATTGGCTCTGAAGTCATATGGATACTGCGAAGGAGTTACATTATAGAATGCATCAGCCGTAAGCTTTATCAGGTACGATCCGGGGCCACCGTTTATCTCACCGCCGCCTACTAATATCTCGTTCTGCGTACCGCTGCTAAAGAAATCAGAGGTGGCAAGCATCCAGCCATAATTAGGTTTATCAGCACCCGTCATCGTCCAGCCTCCCTGGTTCTGTGGATTGTTGTTCACGGGCGCCCACAGGGTAATATCGCCGCCGGGGTATTCTGTCCACAGCGTTGTTTCATTTCCGGTTATGCGCATCTGGCCGTAATCGCCTGAAATAAGCTGGGTCATATTTACGATCCCTGTTCCTCCCGCAGCATCGGTATAGGCCAGGCCCTGATCCTGGGTGCCGCCGAATAGTATTGCCGGGTTGGATAGAACACTAATATGATCCCATAGCTGGTTGATGCGCAGACCGGTCATGCTTATATTGGTAACATTTGCAAGATGGTCGGTAGATATATAAGCGCCTCCATCCGTACCTATGATGCAGAATTCAGTGTTATTGGTATACCGGTAGTAGTTGATGCTTTGTATATCGGCATGCAAATTTGTGAGCTCTGCACCGTAGTAATCATACCAGTTATTTACTGTATTCCAGCTATTACCGCCATTGTTGCTGCGATGGCATTCCACAGCACCATAGTGGACGAAATTCGGCGAAACACTTGATACACCGAGGGCATCCCACATATTATCCGGCAGGTTGCTTTGCATTGTCCAGCTGGCGCCGTTGTTATCTGAATAGTACAGCCTGTCCTGATCTATGATCGTATAAAAATGCGTAGTTGGGCCGCTTTGCATACATACCATTTTACAGGCATCGGCACCGCTGCCAAATGCAGTTGTGGTATTTAATGAAGTAACGTTAGTACCGTTAATAGAGAACAAGGTATCACTGCCCTGGGATGTAACTGCGAGTGCATATAGCGCACCCGAACCTAAAGGACTAAATAAAGAAACCTTGTCAGTACCATCGGCATTAAAAGTATGAATGTGACTGAAAGTGGCGCCCTTGTCTGTAGAGCGGTAGAGATATACACGCGGAGCCCAGAGGTTACCGTCCCAACCAAGCGTAGTGCAATACACCGTACTATTCACATCAGCAAGCGTAACAATGTTCGAAACGTGATTGCTTCCCCATGCTACCTGGTAGGTGATGCCCGTTGATGGAGTAAATGAGGAACCGTTGTTATCGGTATACATTATATCCTCACCATGCGCTGCCAGTACCCTGGTTACCGAACTGCTCACAGGTGCCACGGCTATCACCCTGCTGTTGAATTCAAAATCGTCGCTTATCAACGACCATGAGCCACCGGGCGGCTGTATTTTCCAGATCGTGCCTCCATCAGACATGCCATAAAGATCATTGTGAGGCTTATCGTAAGCAAAGGAGGTGATCCTGCCCGCCTGGTTGTTGTTACCGCGCTCATACCAGTCGCCTGTAAAATAGCCATTGGCAAAAGTTGCAGTTGATTTGGAAACCTCCTGCGCTTTTTTCTGCATGTAAGAGTTAAGAGTGTTCTTCCTTTCTATGGCGCGCCAGTCAGTACCGGGTGCAGCTTTGTGCATTAGCTCTATATATGCTTTCTTCCGCCATTTCCTGTCGGCCTCGCCGCCTTCACCCTCTCCAGATTCGGCGCGGTAACGGTTTGGGTCTTTCACTGAAGAACCCAGCATAAAAAATGCCCCCATCGAGAGGATGGCAACACAAAGGAGTAAACGCAAAGCAGTCATATATTTAAATAAGGACAAATGTAAAATTACGGCAAGTTTCCGAAACGAGGCCGGATATCTATTAAGACGTAGAAAAAAAGCAGTGTACCGGAGCCGATTTTGTATTTTAATAATTTACTAATGGCGGCCAGCCTGGGTTTTTGTTTACATCGGAAAGCAGCTTTTTCCGGGGAAATGCAGGATTGGTGCGGGTTGTATATTTCCTCTTGTTCCTTTTTGTTTACATTTTGTTTACCGACAGTTCCTTTTTGTTTATATGCAAGGTGCAGACATTTCCTTTTTGTTTCGTTTTTATTTCCTTTTTGTTTCCTTTTTCAGGGAAGTATCCGGGAAGGAAGGCTGAATGCGCGACAGGAGGCCTTTGCAGCTTATCAATGAACTGATATAAAGTTACGAAAAGAGCTGTATAAGATGAGTAGAACTTATGCACAAACTCGTAGCATGAATGTGGCATAGAGATTGTTCTTTAAATTTGGATTTATGAAATGGCTTCTTACATTTTCGATTCTTTGCCTTTTTGCAATAAAGAGCAACGCCCAAAGGGAGAAATTCCTGGTAAATAAGTACTGGCAGTATAACGGCAGCATTATGCAGCATGACAAGAGCCAGGTTTACAACTTCAGGGCTATACCAAAGGATTCTATACAGGAGATAGCCATGTACTTTAAAGCCGATGGCGGTTTTAAAGAAGTAGTGACCAGGAAACACCCCAAACCTGCGCGCACAGGCCGCTGGCGTATGGATAACGACATACTGGTAATAGACTTTGACGGAAATGCAAAGGCTGCAGGCTGGAAGTATAAGATACTTTATATAGATGCGAAGCAGTTTCAGTGCATCACCAGTAAGTAATCACCTTAGGCGCCGTAGGCAGACACATCCCTACCCCTCTTAAGGGTAACTATACCGAATCACACGTCACCCCGAAAGCGGTACCACCATTTAGCAGGCACGACCCAATAAACAAACGAAATAACAAAATACATAAAAAATAAGGCAAGAACCCATGCGCAAACCGTGAGGACAATGCCCACAGTTTTACTATTCAGACTGTCCGCGTGAATATACACGTACTTAACTCCCGTAAAACTAATTAAGAGTAAGATAGCCGATAGTATTACGTGCTTTTTACGAGTCATTTTTCAGCCTTTTTCTTTTCAGCGTCTTTCATCGCTGCCTGTATTATCTC
>DASPNB010000304.1:0-6381 GCA_035626755.1 Flavipsychrobacter sp. | reverse complement strand
AGCAAGACTTTTCGACTTGCGAAACAATCTCCGGAATTCCCCCGCTTCGTTTAGTTTCCAACTACGTCGCTCAGGAATCCGATCTCCTGATCGGTGAGTCAAAAAGCGGGCAAATTACCGTTTACGACATTCTCGGCAGATTTATCGACGAAAAGAAAGTAAATGGTGAGCAGTTCTATAACTTTAATCTTTCTGCACAGGCGAATGGTTCTTATATTTTGCACTATGTTTCGCAAGAAAGAAATCTTACCCGGAAAATTGAAATCCTGAAATAAGCAGTTCGATCAGGGGCCTCTGTCCCAAACGCGTCTCGGCACGGGCCAGACTCAAGGCTTGTACGCTGAAATCGGGAACGACCACGTCCGCTGTTTACAGAATTCCTAAGTCTTACTTTTCTGGATAACTTTATTTGCTTCTACCTCCTCACCATCGTAACTTTATCTGTTGGCCCTTGCACCATTTGCATACAGCCACCCGCTCTTTGAAACACAGCCTCACATTAAGCATCGAGTATCCAGTATCGGGCATCACGCATCCCCGGATGCAACAAAAAAAAGGAAGCAAAAAGGAAGCAAAAAGGAAATAAAAAGGAAACAAAAAGGAACTGAGTGCACCTTGCATGTAAACAAAAAGGAAATGTCTGTAAACAAAATGTAAACAAAAAGGAACATGAGGAAATATAGAACCCGCTTCAATACAGCATTTCTCTGTAAAAAGCCCCTTCAGAATGTAAACAAAAACCGTTTCTGTGGTTATTTGGTTTGCTCTGTCAGCCACCTCATCCTGTAGGCATTCATCGCAGTCATGCCTAGTTTGTCGGTCAGTTTGTGGTTTACATAGAAGCCTACTACTGCACCAATGCCGGGAATGAGTTGTAGCATTTTGGCGAGGTCTATATAGTCGCGGTACTCCTGCTGAAAGCTGCGCCAGTCAAATTCATCAAAGGAGGGTAGGGTTTGGGAGTAATTGTCCCAGTCTGCCAGCTTGGCGTAGATATCCCTGCGGTACTCTCCTCCCGAGAATGCCAGCTGAAATACATGCAGCAGGTAAAGTCGCTCTTTATAGTCGCTTACATCATGACCATAGAGGCCGGCTATGTCGAAGAGCAATTTCATTTTCAGCGTGAGCCAGATCGGGAAGTCGGCGAGTCCCAGTAGAATTCCCCCCGCGCCTGTTATGGCTCCTTCTGCAGCAGAGGTGTTTTTGTAAACATTGATCCGGTTCTGCACACGGTACTCCCTTGCCTGCAGGCTGGCATTGGCGAGAGGTTTTGAGGAGATGAACTCGGCGCCTGTTAACACCGCTTTTATGGTATGCTTAACGGCGCCGGTAATGACATTGTGTACTTTCTCAGGAATGAGGCGGTTGGCTCTCTGTTGCAGGGTTCTCGCCAGGCGGTTTATAAATGTCGGCTTGCGCTGCATCTGCTTTTGCCAGCCGCGAAGTTCAGGCAGTATGTGGTCTTCGTAGTTGCTCACCGGTTAAGTTACTGTAAAACTGTTCCAGTAACCTACTAAACATAATGAACTTTGTTGTGATCAAAAATAGCGACTAAAGAAGTATCTTTCTGCTGTGCAATATTTAGTGATTTGCCTGGTGGCATTAGTTGGTTCGGGCCTTACTTTCTTTTCGGGTTTTGGTCTTGGTACTTTGCTGGTGCCTGTATTTGCTTTTTTCTTTCCTATAGAGCTGGCTATCGCGCTTACTGCCATTGTTCATTTCCTGAATAACCTGTTCAAGCTGGTTTTGGTTGGTGAGAGCATTGATAGAGCAGTGCTGCTCCGTTTTGGTCTTCCTGCTATCATTTGCTCGTTCATTGGTGCCTACCTGCTTAGCCTTATAACGGGTATGCAACCTTTGTATGAATATCATGCTTTCGACCGGCATCTTGCAGTAACGCCTGTGAAGCTTTTAATTGCCATTCTACTGGCTGTGTTTGCCCTCATTGATCTCGTTCCAAGATTGAGCAAGCTAAGTTTCCCTCAAAAATACTTGCCGCTTGGTGGTGCACTGAGCGGATTCTTCGGTGGCCTTTCGGGTAACCAGGGGGCTTTGCGTTCTGCGTTCCTGATTCGGGCCAACTTGAGCAAAGAAGTTTTTATTGCTACGGGAGTGGCCATAGCTGTTCTTATAGATATAGCCCGGCTAAGTATTTATTCGGGTAAGATCATTGGGCAATCAGAGGCTTTCGACTATAACTTAATTATTGTCGCTACACTTTCGGCTTTTCTGGGGGCTTACCTGGGTAGCAAGCTGCTTAAAAAGGTGACTATTAAGGTTTTGCAGCTCATCGTTGGGCTGACGCTTCTTACATTCGCCTTTCTTTTAGGATTGGGTGTTATTTGAGGATAGAGGCTTAGTCTTTCTTCAGGCTATCTTCTATCAGTTCGTTATTAATTGCTATGCCGGCTTTGTATCCCGCAGCAATGGCCACAGAGATGGCCCGCATGGGAGTGGTGCAGTCGCCCGCTGCATACAGGCCGGGGATGTTAGTTTGGCCTACCACGTCTACATCTATAAAGCGGTCATCGCAGATTTTGCAGCCTAGTTGTATGGCCAGTTCATTTTGCTGGCTGCAGTTCAGGCTTACAAAGAGGGCATCGAGCGGATACGCGCCGCCCTCTTTTGTAACAACTGTATGAAGCTGTCCGTTTTCGTGTAGTGCTTCGGCTATATTTTCTTTTACCAGCTTTATGTTTTTGTCGGCTATAAAATTCTGTGTCTTTTTTTCGGGTTCTCCGTCCAGGAAGAGTGTGATCTTTGAGCTCAGATTGTAAACAAGCGGAACAAATTCTACCGCTGCTTCAGGAAAGGTCATAATGCCGAGGTCTTTATCTTTTATTTCGTAGCCGTGGCAGTAGGGACAATGAACTATTGACTTACCCCAACATTCTTCAAAACCGTTTATATCGGGCATTATATCTTTTAGTCCGGTTGCCAGCAGCAATTTTCTTGATGTGAAAGTATTCCCGTCGGAATCCTTTACTGTAAACAGCTTATTATTTTTTTCAGCAAAAACCGCAGTATGCTCCAGTATTTCTATAGTGGGGTAGGCTAGTGCCTGCTCACGCGCAATGGCTCTTAGGTGGGCAGCGTCGTCGCCATCGTGTAAAAGAAAATTGTGCGATTTAGGTGCGTATTTATTTGCAGGTTGTTGATCATCCAGCACTAATACTGTCCGCAGCGAACGAGCCAGTGTTAAGGCTGCCTGTAGCCCGGCATAGCTGCCGCCAACGATCAATACATCATATGTTTTATGCTCCATTGCTCAGAAGCATAAAAGCTGTGCCTGAACCGGTGCGCTAAGGCAATTGGAAGTGTGGATTGTATATAACGCCGAAGAGGTTTCCCCAGGGATCTTTTACGCCTGCCACTATTATTCCTTCACCAACGTCTGTAGGCTTTTCGTATTCTGTAGCGCCTTTAGAGAGCAGCATTTCGTAGGTTTCCTGCACATTCTCTACGCCCCAGTAGGTGATGGCGTTGCCCGCGGCAGGCTCTAAATTTTCAGTATGTGCCAACCCCAGTTCATAGCCTGCTACATTGAAGCCCACATAAAAAGGTTGGTCGAAATAAGGTTCAATTCCCAGTACGTCGCGGTACCAGTTTTTTGCCGCCGTAATATCGCTGACCATATAGCCCAGTGTGCGTAATCCCAGAAACGGTGTTGACATAGTTAGTTTGTTTTGAATAAAGTTAACCAGGCTTTTTAAAGTTTAGAGAGAATGTGGATAAGATCATCAAGCAATTTCCGCCAGCTTTCCGTTGGCCTTGTCCAAAATGCCTTTGACTTCTGTGCTATTCTTTACGCTATCTATTGGTTTAGGTGCAGGTGGATTGGTAACGTGTTGCTGCAGTACCAATTGGAGCCACTTAGTGCCATGCCAGTCTCCCATCTTATAGCCAATGTTACTAAATACGCCTATCTCATGAAAGCCGGTGGAGCGGTGTAGGCGTTCGCTTGCTTCGTTTGGTATAGCCAGTCCGCCAAATACATTGAAATAGCCTTGCAGCCTGAGAATATCAAATAGTGCGGTATACAAAATCCTCCCGATGCCTTTGCCACCTTCCCCATGGGATAGGTAAATAGAGACCTCCGGCGACCACTGATAGGCAGTCCGGAAGCGGAAGTCGCAGGCATAGGCATAGCCGATAATTTTGCCTGCACGCTCGCATACCAGCCAGGGATATTTACCGGTGTGGGTCTTTATCCTGCCCAGAAACTCTTCGTTGGAAGGCACTTCATATTCGAACGAAACCACAGTGTTCTGAACATACCAACTATAGATATCGAGTACGGATGCACAATCGCTGTGTTCTATAAACCTTATGGAATAATGCTCCTTCATTGCCGTAAATATCCTCAAATACTGATTATAATTTAAGTACAGTTGCGTTTTTTTTGAACGATACAGATGACGTACATTTTTCATTACCTTTCAAAAAAAATATAGATTCATATGCCCTTATTATTGCTGTCGGTAGCCAGCGACTTTCTTACCTGGCTGTTCATTTTCCTTGCGGTATTCTTTATATGTGTGTTCATCACCAGATGGATATTCGGGATACCCATTATTATCAAAAACCTTCGTGTGCAGACTGCCAATCAGAAGATGGTGCGCAAGGTAATAACTGAGCTGGCACTGAAGCAAGGCATGAGCAAGGAAGAGCTGGACAAGATAGAAATAGAGAGCATTCAGGAGGTTTTTAAGCAAACCTGATAAGATAGGTAAAGGACTATGAAAGAACATCTGTTACAATTCCTGTCCTATAATGATTGGGCGAACAAAGAAACGCTGAAGGCTATACTGCAATTGCCGGAGCCTTCAGATGCGATATATCTGTTCAGTCACCTGGTATACGCACAAGACAAATGGTATAACCGAATAACACCAGGAAAACCTGACGAACAATGCCCGCAGTTCGGACCGTCGTTTCCTCTGGATACATTGGAGGCAGAGTGGAAACGCAGTGTAGGTAACTGGCTGCAGCTGGTAGAACGAAGTTCGGAAGATGAACTGAATAAGGATCTGATCTTTTTCCGCAGTACAGACAAAAAGAAAATGGCAGTACCGATAAAAGATCTGGTATTCCAGCTCTGTTGCCATTCAGTCCACCACAGGGCCCAGCTTAACAAGATGATCAGCGCGCAGGGCCTGAAAGTACCGCTTACCGATTACATTTATACGAAGTTGAGGGAAGTGGAGGCGGAGTGATTACTTACTCACTTTCATTTTTTCCCTGGCCATAATGTCGTTGTATGCCTGATCGATAAAAAGGGAAGTAGCAATATTTTTTTGCTGCAGGGATTCATTGAAAAGGGCAGCATAAACGCCACCGGAACATTGCGACCTGAGTTCAAATTTATTAAGCTGCAGCCAGTTGCGATGTTCACTTTTACCAATAGTACACGCGATGGTCTGTATATCGCCGGTCATGCTGATATTGTATGTGATCACCACCGACTCATCTGAGCCGTTCAGAGCGAATACTACCGATATGTTCTTTTCCATTTGTAACGTTTTGAAGATTAAATGCCTTCGGGCTATGACTGAAGAGAGGAGTACAGATCAGGGAAAGCAGGAGAGCGTTATTAAAGGTAAGCTTTATTTAGGCCATTATGTGCTAAAGATCGTAACTGCTTGTTTCTGATAGCTTTGCGTACTCACATTGTGGCTTGCACAGGGGGCTTTGACGCAAAAAGTGGTTTGGCAGGCCGGGCACAACTTGTTTGTTAACGTGTTGCGCGAGGTACGATTTTTTTGACCGGTTAGGTAACCCCGAGACAAGAATGTTGTTCTGCATTGCGATTGCGGACTCTTGGGAAGAATGGCATGTTTTTTATGCCGACAACAAACAAAAACAGGCTGCTGCAGCGGCCTGTTCTATTTTTAGCAATCCAGGTTTTTCATTGGTTATCTGAAGATTACGCTCTCCTGCGGAGGCCAGGATAGGCACTTGCAATTGCAATCAATGCAGCTATAGAGCTGCCGAAACCGACCAGTGAAATAATTTCTACACTCCTGAGATTGCTGATGTTGATTACGCTGAATGCCTTGACCGAACACAGAACAACTATCTACTCACATACAGATGATACATACCAAAAGTACATAGCCCAGCTACCTTGCAAGGTTACCGGTTCACCCTGACCCCATGCTGTTTCGGTTTGCGAACCATTTGTTACTACTGCGTGCGCTGCGAGAGGTATTTCGTAGGTCATCGGCAAGGCTTCGGGAATAGCAACCGTGTAAGAAGTAGGATGATTGCTGAAAGTTTGAACTACAGGGAATTGTCCCAAAACAGGGTTGCCTGAATTGTTTACAGGCATGCCAATGAAGTTATAGTTCACACGCAAAGGAATTCCGGTTATTGTAGCCT
>DASPNB010000303.1:0-2801 GCA_035626755.1 Flavipsychrobacter sp. | reverse complement strand
CTTCCTGCATGCTGGAGTTTTGGCTTTTTTGCCTGCGATTGTCGGAAGGTGTGTGTTTGTCCTGTTTCTTTGCCATAACGTTTTTGCTAATAGCTCAAAAAAACTGTACCCGTGAATCGGTCTGAAATGGGCTGACAGCTTGTAGGAACTTTTTGAATTTCCCGAAGACATCGCAGACAATCGCAAACTTCGTTATGAGCATTTCGGTGAGGCTTTTACCGCTGGGCTATTGTCTTAGGCGGTGGTTTAGCAGTATCAATAAAAAAAGACCGCTATTGACGGTCTTTTACTTTATGTATTTAACAATACTTCTTCCAGGTCTTTTTCCACCTTCAGGTTGTCTATGATGAATACCTGGCGCTGTGGAGTGTTCTTACCCATGTAGTATTCCAATAGCTTCTGTATCTGTGCATCCTGGCTCAGCAGTACAGGGTCTTTTCTCATGTCTTCGCCTATAAACTGCGCGAATTCTTCCGGGCTGATCTCACCCAGTCCTTTGAATCGTGTTATCTCCGGTTTGGTGCCCAGTTCTGCTATCGCATTTCTGCGTTCTTCATCGGTATAGCAGTAGATAGTCTTTTGCTTGTTGCGGACACGGAAAAGTGGTGTTTGTAGTATATGCACGTGTTCTTTCTTCACCAGGTCGGGGAAGAACTGCAGGAAGAAGGTCATCAGCAGCAGGCGTATGTGCATACCATCCACATCGGCATCGGTAGCGATCACTATATTGTTGTAGCGCAGGCCGTCCAATCCTTCTTCTATGTTCAAGGCGTGTTGCAGCAGGTTGAACTCTTCATTCTCGTACACTACTTTCTTGCTCAGGCCATAGCAGTTCAGCGGTTTGCCACGCAGACTGAACACCGCCTGGCTTTCCACGTTCCGGCTCTTGGTGATAGAACCGCTCGCTGAGTCACCCTCGGTAATGAAGATGGTGGACTCCAGTTGCTTCTGTATAAACTCCTCTTTTCCCTTGTTAGGTGGTTCCGAGTTCAGGTGAATGCGGCAGTCGCGGAGTTTTTTATTGTGCAGGTTCGCCTTTTTGGCCCTTTCATTGGCCAGCTTGCGGATGCCCGATAGTTCTTTGCGTTCCCTTTCGCTCTGCTCTATGCGTTTTTTCAGCGCATCGGCAGTTGCAGGGTTTTTGTGCAGGTAGTTATCCAGTTCTCTCGATAGGAATTCCTGCACGAATGATTTCATAGACGGCCCGCCTTCATATACTACCTGCGATCCCAGCTTGGTCTTTGTCTGCGACTCAAACACGGGTTCCTGTACCCGCACCGATATGGCAGCCGTAATACTCTGGCGAACATCAGCTGCATCGTAGTCCTTTTTAAAGAAATCGCGTATCACCTTTACGAAGGCCTCACGGAAAGCAGCCTGGTGGGTACCGCCCTGCGTGGTGTGCTGGCCGTTCACGAAAGAGTATATGTCTTCGCCATAGTCGCCGGTGTGCGTGATGGCTACTTCTATATCTTCACCCTTCAGGTGAACAATAGGGTAGCGGAGGTTATCCGGGTTGGTCTTGCGTTGCAGCAGGTCCAGCAGCCCGTTCTTCGATACAAATGTCTTCTTGTTAAAGATGATCTGTAGTCCCGCATTCAGGAAGCAATAGTTCCAGAGCTGGTTCTCTACATATTCATGTATATAGTGGTATTTGCGGAATACAGTATCGTCGGGTATAAAGGTCACCAGGGTGCCGTTCGGTTCACTGCTTGCGGCTTCCTTATATTCTTTGGTCAATTCACCTTTGCTGAATTCTGCTGCCTTGGCGCGTCCTTCACGATAGGCTTCTACCTTAAAATAGCTGCTCAGCGCATTCACGGCCTTAGTACCCACACCGTTCAGGCCCACCGATTTCTGGAAGGCCTTGCTGTCATACTTGGCGCCTGTATTTATCTTGCTCACTACATCTACTACCTTACCCAGTGGTATACCACGCCCGTAGTCACGGATGGTTACGGCGCCATCGTGTATACTCAGTTCCACCTTTTTGCCATAGCCCATGGTGTACTCATCTATGCAGTTGTCTATCACTTCCTTCAGCAGAATGTAGATACCATCATCCATACTGCTGCCATCGCCCAGCTTCCCTATATACATACCGGGGCGAAGACGTATGTGTTCTCTCCAGTCGAGCGACCGGATACTGTCTTCGGTATATTGATTTTGAGCGTCTGCCATGTCCTGCTTCCTTGCTTTCTGCAAAGAAATAGTTTTTGAGGCGGAATTTTTAGCCCGCTTATCCACCGTTGGTGGATTAGTTTTTTTCGTGTTCGTTGCCTTCTTCGCCACTCTTAATTCATTAAAATACTGCCACGGCAGCTCTGTTTTAGCCTGTATTCAGCAATGTTTTGGTCGGGAAAATCACTGTATCCGTTGCACCTGCCTGTCCGTGGAGCCAGCAATTTACTGAAACCGGCAGGAAGGGCGCTTAAATGTGGATATCTGCATATGTAATAGCAGCATTTCTTAATCTCTTATATAATTTCGCATTGTCATTCATCACATCTATATGCTGGAAACCGGATTTTATGCCCTGCTTGTTTTTATAGTTTTGGGCCTTGCCTTTGCCTTTAGAGTAGCGGCTGTCCGTTCGGGCAAAGCGGCAAAATATGCTGCCACTATTTCCCGGCGGACGATTGCTTTTTTCATTGCATGGACTATTTACCTGTTCATCGCAGTGGAGGCCGGTGCCTTTAAAGAGCTGAAAAGTCCACCCTCAATTGTGCTGTTTGCGATACTGCCTGCATTTGCTGTGATAGTAATCGTGAATATCGCCCGGGACACACGTTTTCTCTTTC
>DASPNB010000302.1:0-2606 GCA_035626755.1 Flavipsychrobacter sp. | reverse complement strand
TATAATGAAGAACAAGCTATCAAAGGCTTTCCCACCGAAACTAAATCTCAATACCTCGGCAATATGCACTTCTGGTTTGAATCTTTTCAGAACTGGCAAAGCGAATTCCTCGCCGTAGCATCGATAGTAATACTCTCCATCTGGCTTCGCCAGAAAGGCTCACCGGAATCAAAACCCGTTGATGCACCTTACGATGAGACCGGAACGGGCTAGCGTTTACGTTCGTAGACGAACTTAAGAGTGATAATTATCGAATTGACCAGGAACGAAAAAGCGTTGGTGATAATAATAGGCCAATCCTTTTTCATGATACCATAAGCAACCCAGACAGCTAAGCCTGCTAATAACACTATCAGCATGCCCGCAGAAATATCTTTGCCCTCTTTTTCCTTTATCATCTTCACGAGTTGCGGCAGCATTGATATGCCGGTCAGCACTCCTGCAACGATACCAATGATGTTTTCGAGCATAGGTCTTTTGCTATGATTCTTGTAAATCCTATGCCATTTACTAATTCACCCACATGAGGTGACTTGCCATTTCAAATAAAAACTTCATCTTTACTTTGAATTAAATAAATACTTAATGTATTCTTAAAATAAACTTAATCATGAGAAAGACTTTTTTAACTATTGGTATCGCTCTCCAATCTCTTGCAACCCAGGCACAACTAACCTTCCCTGCTGATGGCGGATGCAGCAGGGCTTCTGTATCCGAAGATATTGGTCTCACCCGCGTGCATGTTGACTATGGCCGACCTGCGGTCCGCGGACGTGAAGGCAAGATATGGGGTGAACTGGTACCTGTTGGCTATGCTCCTAACCCCGGCTTTGGCACAGTAACTAAAATGCCCTGGCGTGCCGGCGCCAATGAAAACACTAGTATCTCTTTTTCAACCGATGTAATAATAGAAGGTAAAAGACTGCCCGCAGGTAAATACGGTTTCTTCATAGCGTATGATCCGAAAGAATGTACCCTCATCTTCTCTAAAGACACGGAAGCCTGGGGCAGCTTTTACTACGATGAAAAAAATGACGCTCTTCGCGTGAATGTAAAGCCACAGGCTGTGAATTACAGCACAGAGCGGCTTAGCTATATTTTCAGCGATCAAACCGATAGCACCGCCGTGCTTTCAGTTGTTTGGGAAAAGCTACGCATTCCATTTACCATCACAACGGAACTACAAAAAATACAGCTAGCCAGCATCGATCGAGAAATGCATACTGCCCGCGGGTTTACCGCGGACGCCTATTATGAGGCCGCCCGCTACTACATGAATCAAAACATCCGCACAGAGGAAGCGCTTAGCTACATGCAGTTTGTTGCCGGTTCTATGCCCAACTTCAATGTACTCTCCACTTATGCCGAACTGCTGGAAAAAACAGGCAAAACAAAAGAAGCCGATGAAACTTTTAAAAAAGCCATGAGCGCAACTACTTCTGCGCAGCAGGCTCACTTCTACGCCCGCCGCCTTTTGCAGGAGCAAAAAGGAGAAAAAGCGTTCAAAGTATTCAAGCTTAATTACGAGCGCTATCCTAATGAGTATACCACTAATATGGGCCTGGCCCGTGGCTACTCTGCACTTGGCAACTATAAGGAAGCATTAAAGTACGCGGGAAAGGCACTGCCCCAGGCCCCGGATGCCAACAACAAAACAGCGGTGGAAAAAAGTATAGCAACCTTAAAAGAAGGAAAGGATATCAATACCCTTTAGCTACTTTTTTGAAGCCCAGAAATAGCCATAGGCAAATATGCCTATCCATACCAAGCCTTTTACAAGGAAGAACAAAAAGCCCCAGAAGCCTACGCGCTTCAGCCAAAGCATGAGCTTGCTTTCATGCGGTGTTTTTTGTTCTTCTATCATTTAGAAGTGTAAAGATAGCTTTGTCACCATTTGTCCGCTTATAGAAAACGGAAATAGTCTTCCAGGTGCTATCCACACCGGCTGCTGCAAAACCTGTTAATACGGCTGTAAAACCTGTGGGCAACCCTGCCTTTATGCACATTTGGCCCGGTTGAATCCACAGGTTGGCCCGGCAACTATTGCTGTGTATTATGTTCCACAAAATAATTGTCAAGGTCTGCTATTGTCATAAACGGGAAACAGACGCTACAGCGCCATTTACATTGCACAATATAAACATATGTAAAGTGACAAAATTCATAGTAGAATATGGATGAGTTTGTGCGTGAAATTAGCTTCTCTTATGGCATAGCCTTTTTAATTTCTACTGCGGTAACATCACTAACTTATTAAAACTACAGACAATGGCGCAGATAAAGGACAATGGCGGACAGGAAGAAAAGGGGAAAAGCAGGATATCGAACCGCGGGTTTGCATCTATGAGTCCTGAACAGCAAAGGCAGATAGCCAGTAAAGGAGGCCAGGCAGCTCACCGGAAGGGTGTAGCCCACGAATGGACCTCTGAAGAGGCGCGTGCCGCAGGCCGCAAAGGCGGGCAGGCTTCTAAAAAAGGCAACAAACCGGAAAACGATGAAACTAGTACCCAGAACACAGATACAAATACGCAGCAGAATGTAAACCGCAATATCAATCAGCCCCTGAAGGAAGAACCTGATGTGGTACAAAACGATGAAATGACCCC
>DASPNB010000301.1:0-2081 GCA_035626755.1 Flavipsychrobacter sp. | reverse complement strand
CCAGCCCGGCGTGGCGGGCAGCAGCCAAACAACCAAACCTGGCTTAGCCAAAGAGAGCGAGCAAACCACGCACCTGAGTGTGATTGATAAAGAAGGCAATGCTGTTTCCGTGACCACTACCCTCAACAACTCCTATGGCAGCAAGACCGTGGTAGGCGGTGCAGGCTTCTTCCTGAACGACGAGATGGACGACTTCAGTGCCAAGCCCGGCGTGCCTAATATTTACGGCGCCGTGGGTGGCGAGGCCAATGCCATTGCCCCTGGCAAGCGTATGCTAAGCTCTATGACGCCTACGCTGGTATTACAAAATGGCCAACCGTTTTTAGTAGTGGGTACTCCCGGTGGTACCACTATTCCTACTTCCGTGTTTCAAACCATCATCAACATTGTTGATTTCGGACTGAGTACCGAGCAAGCGGTTTATGGTCCCAAGTTTCACCACCAGTGGCTGCCCGATGAAATTGCTGTTGAAAAAGCTTTTCCTACCAATGTAAAAGCAGCTTTGGAGAAAATGGGATACAAGGTTGTGGAAAGGAACTCTATTGGCCGTGTAGAAGTCATAAAGGTCTTGCCTGATGGCAGCTTTGAAGCGGTAGCGGATAACAGGGGCGATGATGCGGCAGAAGGTTATTAATGGATAAGTGTGATTCCTTATTTTTACTCCTTATTGCAAAACCATGAAAGCAAGCATTTACGTCTCGTTACTATTGATTTCCCTTGCCTGTTTTAGAAGAGCCGATGCGCAGCTAACCATCTTTGGTGGTCCGCAGCAGAACACGGCCCACTACAAGATACAGGACGTGGAGCAGGAAACGGAATCGAAATACGGGTTTATGGCCGGTGCGGGTATCAAAGCACAGATGGAAGGACCGGTATACTTTGCTCCCCTTATGTACTATAGCCAGAAAGGCTACAAGGTAACTTATACGGGGTCGGCTTTCCCTCCCCACCCCGATGCCCTGAACAATGATGTAACACTTCATACAGTGGAGCTGGCACCGCTGTTCCAGGTGAACTTCTCCAGCCAGCCCAGTTATATGTTTGTTCGCTTCGGACCTTCTTTTGCCTTTAATGTATCGGGTAAGGAAACCTTCGACTCTACCGGCAATAAGCCTATCAGCCGCGACATGGTCTTCAGCTTTGGCGACTATAGCCATGCCACCGTTGCCATGAATGCCCACCTGGGCTTCCAGCACCAAAGCGGCCTGACACTGTTTGCCCATTACGGCCATGGCCTTAGTAGCCTGAACAACGCTGATGGTGGACCGAAGATCTTCCACCGCTCGCTAGGACTTTCGTTGGGATGGAAATTGGGAAGGAAGAAATAGGGTCCTCAGGCTTCTCCCCCTGTCCCCCTAAAGGGGAGACTTAGGCCAGTGAGATCATTTGTCATACAATCTTTCTTTTATACAAAGCTGGTAAGTTCATTACCGGCTTTTTCTTTTCTGACTATTTCTTCCTCTTCTCTTTTCCTATTCCTGATTCCTATCTATACCTTATCTACGCCGTACCAGGCCGTATGGTTACTTATTCCAGGCAGGGGCTGACAGAATGGCAGGACTCTTCCTTTGTTTATATTCCAGATGGCAGGTTTTGCGCTTTTAATAGGGCGTAGATAGGGCTCAGGTAGGGCTCTACATGCTTCCAACTATAACCTAACTCCGGCTTAAGTACCTGCCAAATGTGTCCTAACATGCCCTAACGTTCTTTGATGTGCCTTGTTGTTCCCTGACGTGCCGGGATGTGCCCAAATTTTCCCTGGAGGGTATGGAGTGGGTGTAGGTTTGCTTTAAAATTCTTTTCTATGGCAAGGGTGGTAAAAGGACTCATGTTTGGTACCAGGTACGGGCTGACGTTTTATATGATGGATGGGAACCTTTATGTGCGGATGAAGAGTAGCTTATCGAGAAAGAAAGTGAAGTATAGTCCAAGGTTTCAGCGGACGATGCAGAGTGCGGGGGAACTGGGAAGGGCTTCCCGGATTGCTTCCCGTGTTTATCGGGAGTTGAGTAAGGAGCAGCGACGGATGGTGTATGTGCTGTGTAAGAAGATGACCGGGGTGGCGAAAATTGCTTTGAAGT
>DASPNB010000300.1:0-3022 GCA_035626755.1 Flavipsychrobacter sp. | reverse complement strand
AGGCGAATTGATGTTAATGGCATTATTACAACTATAGCAGGAACCGGTGTTGCAGGGTACAATGGCGATGGTGGATTAGCAGATACTTCAAAATTATGGATACCATCAAGTGTGACCTTAGATAGTGTCGGCAATATCTTTATAGCAGATGGTTCCAACAACAGGGTTCGAAAGATTGATGCGGGAACTGGAATCATTTCGACAATTGCTGGAACTGGCGTTCAAGGTTTTGGTGGAGATAATGGACCTGCCTTATCAGCAATGCTGTCTGGACCCAATGATATTTGTTTTGATAAATTTGGTAACCTTTATGTGTCGGATGCGAATAACTTTAGAATTAGAAAAATAAATCCTAGCGGGGTCATCACAACGGTAGTCGGCACTGGGCTGCCAGGTTATAATGGTGATAATATTCAAGCTGCAACAGCACAACTTTACACATGCAGAGGGGTTGCTACTGATAGTAGCGGCAACTTATATATAGCCGAAATGAGCGGAAACAGAGTGCGAAAGGTTGATATTTCTTCTGGACTTATTAGCACTATCGCTGGAACCGGAATTCCAAACTATAATGGTGACAGTATACAGGGAACTGCTGCAAACATTGGTCCAATGAGAGTGGCATTTGATATGAATTGGGTTTTGTACATCGTAGACAATTACAATAACAGAATTCGAAAAATTGATCAAAATGGAGTTATTTATACGGTGGTAGGTAACGGTATAGAAGCCTTTGGTGGTGATGGTGGTTTGGCAATGGCCGCGTCACTTAACAGTCCCTCAGGTATTATTTTTGATACCTGCAACAATCTCTACATTACGGAGGTTAATCAAGGCCGTATTCGTAAAGTAACTTACAACGATAGCTGCGGCATCTTATCGACAAGAAGTATAAGCAAGTCTCTTGACCTCAGCATATGGCCTAACCCCGCGTATGCTGAACTAAGCATCAGTAGTAGTAGGCAACTTAAAGAAGTATTTATCTGCAATGCTATGGGGCAAATGGTGCTAAGGCAGCAATGTAATGCTAATACGATGAGGATAAACGTGGAGGGGCTGCCTGGTGGGATTTATTTTGTAAGGGTGGTGGATGTGAATGGTGGAGCGAGAGTGGAGAAGGTGTTGAAGACCCCCGGCTCCTAAAGGGGAGTTATTTTCATTTCTTGGTTTGGGTAGACATCCCCCTACCCCTTCGCTCACGCACAATGGCCGCACACAAAGGGGGAATTTCATGTGTTAAGGTTGGTTTAAGGTGGGTGGTATGTTGGGTTATTGTCTTAAATTTAGGGTAGAGATGAAGACCAAAGAAGAAATAGTAGAGAACTGGTTGCCACGGTACACGGGGCAGGCGCTGAAGGATTTCGGGGAGTATATACTTCTTTGCAATTTCAGCAACTATGTATTGCGCTTTGCGGAGATGCATAATGTGCCTGTGACAGGGATAGACAAGCCTATGCAGTGTGCAACGGCAGACGGGATAACGATCATCAACTTCGGGATGGGAAGCCCGACTGCTGCTACGGTGATGGACCTGCTGTCGGCTATAGAGCCGAAGGCGGTGCTGTTCCTTGGCAAATGCGGCGGACTGAAGAAAAAGAACAACGTGGGCGACCTTGTGTTGCCCATTGCAGCTATAAGAGGCGAGGGTACGAGTAATGACTATTTTCCGCCCGAGGTGCCATCGATGCCTGCGTTCGCGCTGCAAAAGGCGATATCGACCACAATAAGGGACCATGAGCGGGATTACTGGACGGGGGTGGTGTACACCACGAACAGGAGAGTGTGGGAACATGATGAGGACTTTAAAGAATACCTGAGGAAGATACGCGCGATGGCCATAGATATGGAGACGGCAACTATCTTCTCGACAGGCTTCTATAACAAGATACCTACAGGGGCACTGCTGCTTGTATCGGATCAGCCAATGGTGCCGGAGGGCGTGAAGACAGTCGAGAGCGACCTTTCTGTAACGGCGAACTATGTAGAGATGCACCTGCAGATAGGCATAGACTCACTGAAGCAACTGATAAACGAAGGCCTTACTGTAAAACACCTGCGCTTTGAGTAAGGATACCGTACTTTCTGTAAAAGGACTTCACATAGCATTTGGTGGGGAGCGGTCGTTCACCGCTGTAAATAATATTTCATTTGAAATAGCCAAAGGAAAAACGCTGGCGATAGTAGGAGAGAGCGGATCAGGTAAATCGCTGACGGCTCTGTCGCTGATGGGGCTGCTTCCTAAGACAGCGAATGTAAAGGGTGATTTCGGTCTGCAGTCAGGAAATGAGCAGTATCCATTATCATCTTTTACAGGGAACAGGGAATGGCAAGAAGTGCGTGGAGCAGAAGCCGGAATGGTATTCCAGGAACCGATGAGTTCGCTGAACCCGGTGATGCGGATAGGGAAGCAACTGGCTGAGTGTATACTGACGCATCAAAAGATTGGTAAAGAAGAGGCAAAAGAACTGGCTATAAGCTGGCTGAGGCAGGTGCAGCTACCGGAGCCGGGGAAAATGTATAGCCGATACCCTCACCAGCTGTCGGGCGGGCAGAAACAGAGGGTAATGATTGCAATGGCCATGTGCAACCACCCTGTGCTGCTGATAGCGGATGAACCGACGACGGCACTGGACGTAACGGTGCAGCAGGAGGTTATACGCCTGATGCAGTACCTGCAGGAGCAGCATAATACTGCATTAATATTTATTACCCATGACCTGGCACTGGCAGCAACGATAGCTGATGAAGTGCTGGTGATGTATAAAGGCGAGATGGTAGAATATGGTGCCGCTGAAGATGTGCTCAAAGCGCCGAAGCATCCGTATACGCAGGCACTGGTGGCATGTAAGCCTTCTCCATCGCACAAGGGATATAAGCTGCCGATAGTAGCGGATTTTTTGGAAGCGGACAAGGGTAAAGTTGTACCTGAAATGCCCGCGGTAGTTTCAACAGCCACAGGCGACCACATACTGGAAGTAAAAGACCTGAAAGTCTGGTTTCCCGAGGGCAAGAATTGGCTGGG
>DASPNB010000299.1:0-9879 GCA_035626755.1 Flavipsychrobacter sp. | reverse complement strand
GTTCCCTATTAGCTTCAATCCATTAAAAGGGGTTCATCCGACTTATCATCACCTTGTTGCCTCCGGTCTGATCGGCACTATGAAGAAAATCTGGGCTGATAGCTGGGGACCGCGAATGGAACACATTCTTCGGTTTTCCCTGCTGACTCTCTTGCACCACCCAGATGCCACATTATTAGATATCCAGCCGCTTTTGACCGATGACAGTTTCCGCGGCCACGTCCTGTCCTATGTAAAGGAACAGTCGATTCTGCTATTCTGGGCCGGGGAATTTGATAAATACAACAAGGCTTTAAAGGCCGAAGTCATTGCGCCAATCCTCAACAAAGTAGGTCTGTTTTCCGCGAGCCTCCCCTTGCGCCTTACCGTAGGTCAGAAAACCCGCAGCTTCCGAATGCAGGAAGTCATGGATGGCAGGAAGATTCTTATTGCAAATCTCTCTAAGGGAGAGCTTGGCGAGGAAGTTTCCGGGCTACTAGGGTGTATTCTGATTACGTCTATTCAAATGGCCGCCCTTTACCGTGCAAAGGTGCCGGAACATCAGCGAGTACCCTTCTACCTCTATATTGACGAAATGCACTCCTTCGTGACTCAGTCCTTTGCCAATATCCTCGCAGAAGCCAGAAAATATGGCTTGTCGCTCTTCCTTACGCACCAGTTCATTGAACAACTGGACGAAAGAATCAGAAAGGCTATTTTCGGAAATGCAGGGACAATAATCAGTTTTCGGGTAGGCGCGGCGGATGCTGAATACCTCTATAAAGAGTTTAAACCTGTGTTCGGAGAGGAGGACCTAGTCAACCTCTCCAAATACTCGTATTACATTAAGCTTATGATCGACGGAGCAACCTCAAGGCCTTTTAGCGCCAACTCCCTTCCCCTTCCTGGAAGTCCGGACAACCGCTCGGCGGAAATAATAGCCCAGTCTCGCGGACGCTATTCGAAACCGAGAATAGAAGTGGAAGCCAGGCTATCACACAGTTCACTTAACCAAATCTTGAACAAAACCCTGTTCTAAAAATGAAAAAGTCCTAAAGTTTCTATGAATTTGCATGCCTTGGGGGTCCGGGGGCACCGCCCCCGCAAGATTGTAATTCGCCAGGAAAGCGATGAAATCGCCATGGCGAATTGCAATCTTGCTGATAATGTGATGTCTTCATTTACCAGGGCCTTTGCCCTATAGGCTCCATTATCAATACTTGGTTGAATTCCGGTAATGATAACTCTATTGGTGTTCATCTGTATTGTCGGGCGGTAAAAAATTCATTCCAATTGATAAACATGTTCTGCTTTCATAACATGGTTGCTATCTGGCATACTTTTTCTATTTACTAGGAAAGCACTACACCTATGGAGAACTTACTGAAGAATATCAAATGGATATCTGTCCGGATCGAAGAACTGGCACGCCAGTACGATTTTACTGTTGCTTATATCAAGCAAAAAATGACAGAAAAAGATATACCACTTGTAGAACAGGGTTCTAAAGAAGCTATCGCAAAAAAATATATCAGCGAACTTATAGGTTGATCTGGCGCAGCCACCGCGGCCAAACATATTGTTCTTTATTTTATCATATCGATAGCTCGACTGTGTCGAGCTATTTCTTGTCAGTGACCTTGCAAAAGGTACCGTTCACGTCCTCTAATCCCAGGAGAATATAGCTGCTTTGTGATCTGACCTGCAAACGTGTAGTTCAATACGCAAGCGCGCTGTGCCTTGGCCCAAAAGAAGAATGACCGCCGTGACGGTCATTCTTCTTTTGGGTCGGTATTTTAATGCCTGGAAACATCCTGCATCTTGTCGTGGCCTTGTTGCTTCACGAGCTTGTTGTAAACTCCAAACAGGAGGAAGGGCGCTACCCATTGCCCTATGAAGAGTGCCGTATGGTTCCGTCCCATCAGTTTAAGCGCCATTGACGTAGCCATGCATCCTATCGACGTCCACAGAAATGCGTCAGATGGCAGACGAGAGGTTTGTTCCTCTATAGCCGAGGCTACAGGACCTTCGGTGCGTTCGGGATTGTAATTCTTAGCTTTTTGTTCAACTTTTGCGATCGTGTCCATAGTTTTTTATTTTTTTGACTAAACTTTCGGGCCAGTCCTTATTTAAACACTGTTAATTCAGTTAACGGATGGATCTCGTTGAAGAAGTCCAGCAGGTCTTCATAAGGTCTGAACCCACATAACATTCTTGCCTTGTCTCCATAGCTGGCAAGCAAGCTGGGCGAGCGGGTAATATTCATATAGCTTACCTCCTTTAAGTCATCAGTAAACGCGGCCTTACCTTTTCCATTTTGTATATCTTCATATAGCCTGTCCGCGTCAAGCGGACCAGCTTTTGCCGCTTGCCTCGCGATCGTATACAGGCTGCTCAGCTTTGCTATATTTACGCTGTCAAGCATCAGCGCCTCTCTTAGTGCACGTAAGTAAGCGATGCCCGCCTGGTCGGATTGAAGGAACGCACATTTCACGGCCATGCAAGCCAAGTACGAAGAGGCCGGCGGATCTTTTACCCATATATCGCTGGCCATCTTCTGCCCCGAGATGTGACTGGCCTGCATCCACAGTGGTCCCATCTGGATGGGTTTACTTATACAGTTCACTGTATCATTATAGTTTTGCCAGCTTTCTATCAGGCCGGTCATACAATACCGGACCGAGATGCTATCCTTGTATTCCTCCATGAACCGAAGCCAGTGCCTTTCCATTGCCCAGCTCCAGCAGCAAAGCGGATCGGTATAGTATACTATGCTGAGCCGATCCGCTTTCTTATTTGCAGTTGATGTCTGAATCATATATTATTTACCTTCCCCGTCTTCCGGGTATGCGGGATTCCACTGCTGTTCACCAATTGGAACTGCCATATTCACCTCTTCACTTTTTTCTTTACTCCGGGCATAGTCGATATCTTTCATGCCCTCCAGCGTACGCGGCGTTCCTTCAGGCTCACAGTCCAGTAGACCATTGGTCTCTATCACATGCTTTACCGGGTCATTGATGTACTGCCAGGTCTCGCCCATCTCCGGACTTTCTCCTTGGTTCCACGGTCCGCGTATAGCGCTGCCGTTCGACATGTTAAAGTATAGATTGCTGTACCGTGGGTCACTCTGCAATACCCCGGGCGGAAAGTTGGGCTGTATTGAATCCAGGGCGGCCTCGAACATTTGGAAGTGCGCCACCTCCCTCGTCATCAGGAATTGCAGTGTCTCCTTTACGTATGGGTCATCAGTGAACTGCAACAGATACTCATACACCATTTTTGCCCTCGATTCAGCGGCAATGTCGGAGCGTAGGTCAGCCGTAAGTTCACCGGTAGCATCACCGTTAATGTATGCTGCTGTCCATGGCACTCCCTGGCTGTTGGTTATGGCAGGCCCGCCTGCACTGCCGACAAGGAATTCCGGCGCTACAATTGCCTTGTGTATAAAGTCCTCTTTGGCCGCTTTGCCATTCAGCAGTTGCATTATCTCTGACTGTTCAGCTGCATTTTTCAGATCGCCATTGATCCCTTGCAGCAACATCTGTATTGTCGCGCCTACTATTTCCAGGTGGCTGAATTCTTCTGTGGCTATGTCCATCAGTAGGTCATATTTGTCTGGATGTGGCTGCTTACAACTGAATGCCTGCACAAAATAGCGCATGGCTGCGGCCAACTCTCCGTTGGCTCCACCGAATTGTTCCAATAGTAAAGTGGCGAATGCCGGATCGGGTTTGGAGACCCTTGCATTGAATTGCAATTCTTTTACGTGATAAAACATAGAGATCTTTTTAGCTGGTATGCAGCAAAATCGTACCTTCTATATGGCAGAGGAGCCATGTTGTTTTTGCAGGATAGTGCGCATCCTGGTAGGAAGCAATTGTCGAGTAGCATGAGGATCGCTGCTGAGGTCGATGTAGTTACTTAGGTTGTACAGGAAGATATTATCGATGCAGGTCTTTATGCGGTTGTTACCGTAAAAGTGCAGTTGGTTTACAAAGTTGATGAATTGTTTAAATTCTTCGTAGGCTTGTTTCTTTAGTAATCGGTCTGCATACACGGAGATACATTCAAATGCTTTGTATACTCTCGACTTCGGGCAGTCCAGTTCTATATCAGGGAATTGTTCTGTAATGATCTCGATCACTTGACTATCAGGTATCATGTTTTGTTTTTGCTGAAGAAGTTTTAATACCATACCATATTATTTTCAGCAGCTCATTTTATTATATAAGCTCTCCTGCGGAAAAATGTACTGATAATGTGGCTCAAATCTCGCAAGCGGTCTGTACTTCCTTTTCACATTGTTCTTGCCACTCTGAGTTCGGAATGGTTTTGCTGTCTATGCGGACAATATGAAAAGCTACCAGATAGATATCCGCGACATCGGTCGCATCCTCTTCGGACAAGCTTCCCCGGAGTTTTTATGGGAGGTACTGATCAGGACCATTATTATTTAAACGGGCACCCTTGTGATCGTGAAATTGCGGGGGAAGTGCATGAAGGCCCAGCTTACAATTACTGAGATGGCCGTAATGGTAATGATGGGCGCCATTATCTCTCTGCCTATGCAGGCACCAGACAAAGGCATACTACAGGGCTTGTTCATACTTTCGATCATTACTATCCTGCATGTGTCTTTCAATTTTTGGACGTTGGCTTCAAGTAGAATAGAGCAACTTACCCAAGGCAAGACGACCATGGTTGTAAAAGATGGTGTGCTACAGCTCGGTAAAATGAGAAAAGCCAATGTGTCAATGCCCCAGCTCTTCGCCGAATTAAGAAGTAGGAAGATCTATAACCTGGGTGAGGTACAAAGGATGTATATGGAAGACTGCGGTACATTCAGCATTTACAAATTCAAGGAGAAAAAACCAGGTTTATCGATCCTTCCGGCAGAGGATACAGACCTGGTTCGTAAGCAGAATGATCCAGAGGCTCTCTGTTGTACAGAATGTGGCAGTGTTACGACGAGTCAAATAAATACCTGCCCTAACTGTGGGAGTCACCATTTAAAATCGGCTGTTTATGAATAAGGAAGAGATATTTTTTGGCGACTGGGAACGTATGTTTATCGGGGAGGTGCCCGGCGCTTTCTATCTTGAACTAGGTTTCCGGACGCTGTTTGTTTACTTGCTACTGATCACTTCAATGCGGCTCATGGGCAAACGAATGTCTGCCCAGCTCAGCCGGAACGAAATGGCTGCTTTGTTCACTTTCGCGGCAGCGATCGGCGTACCCCTGCAGGACCCTGCCCGGGGCATTTTGCCGGCGCTTATCATAGCCTCAATTGTTACTATAGTGGGATCTGCGGTTGCTCGTCTTTCATTTAGGCATCCTGGCTTTGAAAAGGTCAGCCAGGGCGAGATGGACATTCTCGTTAAAGACGGGGAGGTCCTGCCCAAGACACTGCGGAACGTGCGCATCACCCGGAACAGATTGTTCGCCCAATTACGCTCAGAGGGTGTAAAGCACCTTGGTGAAGTGAAGCGGCTGTACATGGAAGCAGGCGGGGCTTTTACACTGATAAAGAATGATGACCCTCAACCCGGCCTTAGTATTATCCCTGAGTGGGACACCGAACTTACTAATGAACAAAAGGCTACGCAAATAAAGCTTTGCGCAGATTGCGGCGCAAAGCAGTCTTCATCCATGTCTACAGAACGACCCAGGTGTAAGAATTGTAAGAAAAATACCTGGACAAACGCAATAGAGGCAGCATAAAAAATAAAAGGCTGCAGTAGAATACTGCAACCCCTTATTGATTAAGAAAATAGAGAACATCTTAGTGGCCACCACCTGATGATCCACCGCGGTTTCCTTCTGAGGAACCACCACGTCCGCCGCCTGAAGACTCTCCGCCTTTGCGGGCTATCTCCCTTTGTTCGTCTTCATCCATACTTGCAAAGCCCCTGTTGGAAGAGCCGCCCGAAGAGCTGCCTGAAGAGCCGCTGCTGGAGCCGCCGGAATTGCTTGCGTTGCCGCGTCCGCCGCCGGAAGCTTCACCGCCTTTACGGCCTATTTCAGCCATGTGTTCACGGTCTTCGCTAACGGCTTCGCCACCCTTACGGCCGGCTTCGCGCGCTTCTTCCGAGTCGAACTCATGTGCTACACCCTGCTCGTGTGCAGCTTTACCGCCTTTGCTGGCGATCTCCCTTTGCAGGTCTTCGTCCATAGAAGCAAACCCACGCTTAGATGTGTCGCCCTGGTTTCCTTTGTTTCCCTGGCTTCCGCCCTGGTTGCCGCCACGGCCACCTTGATCCTGATTTTCTGGCATAGTAATTTGAATTTTAAGTTAACAATGAATAAATATTTTATGCTCTGTTCCCTTTGTCCTTCTTCTTCGCATTCGACACTATATAGAATATCACGAGGGCGAACACTGCTACAAGAGCTACCAAAGGGATGATCATTTTTTCTGTTTTGCGACATTTATGTACTACTAACACCGTGCCTGGCAATCTCGATAACTATCTGATAATTAGTCGTTTAGGCAAAATAATTCCCGACGCACCTCCCATCAGTGCGTAGACATTCAAAGTCACTATACAAGATATAATTTACCGGCTCTTACGATGTATTTGTATTCCTCGTGTACATTATCTACCTCTTCTTTTTACTCGTCAATGAAAAGTAATAGCCCAGATCGGTCCCCGATCGGGGGAGGCTGCTTCGTTGGTCGTACGGAGCTTGTGGAAGAACGGAAACTATACCACAGTTGGCACAGTTTCAGTATGATATCTGTTTTTCCAGACGACCAACATTTGCATCGCACTTTTTTAAATCTTAAAAAAAGGGAGTGTTATGGATCTATTACAAAATGACCAGGACGAGCGGAAATTTGAATTAACCGCACAGAAAACAAAAAAAAGGGGCTTCGCATCTATGAGCCCCGAAAAACGCAGGGAGATAGCCAGCAAAGGCGGCAAAGCCGCCAGCGAAAAAGGGACCGGCTACAGGTTCAACTCAGAAACAGCCCGTAAGGCCGGCCGTATCGGGGGCAAAAGCATCAGTGAGGATAGAGAGTACATGGCAGAGATCGGCCGCAGGGGAGGCGAGAACTCCAGTAAGGCCAAAGGCTACCAGCTGGTGCAATTGGTGGACCACCGCGAAAATGCAAGGGTATGACCCTACGGCCTATGACCTTTGCTGAGGCAGAGCACTTCTGCGACCTGTACAGTATCCTTAAAGGGGAAGTATTATGCGGAAGTGGCGACCAGCAGTATATTATAGACACTGTTGCAGTAGCGCCATTCGACCGGCTGAACAAGTGGATATTTGTGTATTTTTTTCTGGAGACAAATGATCTTCAGCAGTCTATGGACTTTTACAAATATTCAGATCTCGACGTAGTTCTTATGAGTCGCGACATGGCAAACAATGAAATAATATATAAAGATCTTCGCTCCTATCTTTTGGAGCAGCAAAAAACCTATGCCCACGGAAGTTTCGCAGTTAGGGTGTAGTGTTAAAAAAGTATACAAAAAGTATCAAAAAATTACCAAAAAAGTACCAAAAAAGTACCAAAAAAAGTTGCGGCAACTGCCGCAACTTTTTTTATTCAGGATATGAGGGACAAGGCTCGTTAGTGAGCATGTTCACTATACTGTTTTCCTTTCATAGGTGTATAAGAAGGCTCTGTACTAGTAGTGATCGAAACAGCGATCTCGAAAAGTCCCAGGATCAGGTGAGGGGCATATACATAGTCACTGAAGCCGAACAGCCAGGGCGAGGCTGCGAGCAACATTCCTGAAAGAACATCGAGCAGCAAATGTGTCCTCATCGGTATCAGCCTGGCTACGCCCAGTTCATATTTGGTAAGAGGACTGTAAAGAAGGGCTCCTGCGCCCAGCGCTACAGGCAGTATTGTTTCAGCTCCGCCCCTGGCGAAGTTGAACATCCAGGGTGAGGCTATCAACAGCAGGCCTGTCAGGTAGTCCATCACTCCGTGCACTCTGGTTGGTATGAATCGCATAGTTTTTAGTTTTCGTTATTGATACTAACTCCATGCCGTTCGCATAGTCTCACAGATCGCAATTGTACGGTTCGCTTCAAAAAAAAGACAAAGGTGGAAACCTTTGCCTTACCTATGAAAGTACGCGGCGCTCAGCCTTCGTAGTACGTAAAGTTCATTTCCGGATCTATAGCCTGCAGGGTATGGTATAATAGCATGATGGCATCTTCTACATCTTTCTTGTGCATGGTCTCCACCGTAGTATGCATATAGCGGAGCGGAACGGAGATAAGCGCAGTGGGGGTGCCGCCGTTCTGGTATGCAAAAGCATCCGCGTCCGTACCTGTTTGCTTCGCCATTACCGCAAGCTGAAATTGTATATCACGGTCCTTAGCGGTTTTCACTAATAGCTGACGCATAATGTTATGTATAGGCGGAGCCTTCAGTATCACCGGTCCCTTCCCGATGCCTACATCTCCTTCTTTATTTTTATCTATCATAGGTGTGCCCGTGTCGTGCGTCACATCCACTACAATAGCGCAGTCTGGCTTAATTATGCTGGAAAGCATTTCTGCTCCCTTCGTTCCTATTTCTTCTTGTACGGAGTTGGCTATGTAAAGGGTGTAAGGAAGCTGGATGTTATTTTCTTTCAGCAGCTTTGCTACCCTCGCTATAATAAAGCCACCCATCCTGTTATCAAGCGCCCGGCCAACAAAATACTTGTCCTGCATCACAAAGAATCCGGCTGTGTAAGTGACAAGGTCGCCTACCTGTATGCCCAGGTCTTCTGCGTCTTCTTTGCTGCTACAACCGCAATCAAGAAAGATCGAACTCATTTTCGGAGCGTCGTCCGATGTTTCACGGGCGTGAATGGCAGGCCAGCCGAAAATGGCATCTACAGCGCCTTTCCCAGTGTGTATCTGCACTTTTTGCGAGGGGGCAATGCCCGGGTCTGTCCCACCCGTTTCCTGCACATGTATAAAGCCATCTTTGTCTATTTTATTTACATACCAGGCTATTTCATCAGCATGTGCTTCTATCACCACCTTGAATTTTTTGCCGGGCCCTATTATTCCTGCTACTCCGCCATAGTTGCAGATAAGCCGGTCATCGATGTACGGGGCCAGGTGATCGAGCCACATCTTTTGCCCGCTTTTTTCGTTACCGGTAGGTGAGGCATTCTCTATGTACTGCTTTATCCATTCCAGTTCTTTTTTTCCTATCAGTTCGGTGTCTTTCATGTCTGTATACCATGAAAAATATACCCTTGCTTAAGTTTAGTGCTAGTGCACAGGTCGCTTGCGTACTTTAATATACATACCTCATGCTTATTACACGCTTTTTTTTTGAACAGGCAGGTTCTCATGGCGTTAAGTACTGCGGGACCGATGTTTTTATCCCTCTTAGAAATTAAAACCTTAAGCTATGGCTGAGAATCAAAAAAATCGCGAACAGGAAAATCAAAATCGCGAAAATCAAAACGAAAATCGCGAAAATCAAAAGAACGAGAATCGCGAGAACGAACGTAACGAGAATCGCGAGAAAGAAAAGGAAAATGATCGCGAGAATCAAAAGAACCAGGACAGGCGTTAACCTGCACGTAAAAGGAGTGGCCTTATCGGATAGGGCCATTCCTTTTATTTTTTTAAAGATCACAGACCTAATCCATCATTTATGAACAATATAAGCAGCTTTTGATCCGCCTCACCTTTGGTATCCAACTTTTTTCCCTGAACGTATTCCCAAACCTGTTTCTGATGATGATTTAGTATACGGCGATAAGGTTATAAGCTTGAAAAATATGCGGTGGAAAAAGGACTACCAAAGGATTTACAACCCAAATGAGGTAAATACATTAAATTATTTTACCAATGGTGAAATTGGGTTGATAACTGGAGAACAACGTGGAGATGCATTTTTTAAATGGCATTCAACCCGATTGAGAG
>DASPNB010000298.1:0-2698 GCA_035626755.1 Flavipsychrobacter sp. | reverse complement strand
AACTCCCGATCTCAAGCTAGTGCTAGCAGGGTATGAGAATTATGCATCGGTATGTGGATTTGTAGCAAAATATCATTTAGGCGGGATGCAGTGGCCTGCTGATGCAAACTCTATCCCCGGCAGCAATGAAACTTTTATTCTTGCTCCGAACCCAACAACCTCCAAGCTCACCATCACTTCCGGCAACAAAATAAAAGAACTTAGCATCTGCAATGCCATGGGGCAAATTGCTGAGCGTCAGGTTCTCAGTGGTAGCGAGCGGGTTACCTTAGATGTTGCTCATCTTTCTCCGGGCATCTACTACATAAAGCTCACCGATGAAACAGGTTCTACCCATACAGGGAAATTTTTGAAACAGTAAATCTTACTTGTCATCGCGCGCTCCAACCCGCAATCTTCTATTCGTGCCAGCCGGGCAAAATGTTGCCTGCCTCCCGCAATTTCTTTTCAAAAGATATAAATATTAAATTTAGGTATGATGAGGTATTTAATGGTCGCCTTGTTCAGCGCGACAGCCTTCATGAGCAACGCTCAGGAAAAGGTGAAACACTTACAACCTAAGATCGGTCGGCTTTTGACCTTCGATTCTACCGAACAAAAGCTCATTGCGCGTCGAGACCAGCTTCTTGCTCTGGATAACAGGAGCTCTACCCAGGAGCGAGAATTGAACAAATTGTTGGAAAGATATCCGGAAGGATATTCGAGTATATGGCTTACAGAGGAAGAGGGAGACTGTAGTTGGTATTGCGGTGGAGGACCATATAAAATAACCGCTTCTTCTTATCTAGTCTCTTCGGGTAAAGTGAATTATAAACCGGAGAATATTCATGATTTTGGCTATAAAGCAGCATGGGCAGAAGGTGTGAAAGGTTATGGCATTGGAGAGTTCGCTGATTGTCATTTTCATAGCAGTACACCGCGTATTACACAGGTCAAGGTTGCCAACGGATATGTAAAGTCGGAGAAAGCATGGTTTGAAAATTCCAGGGTTAAGTCACTGAAGCTGTATGTTGACGGCAAGCTCTATGCTATTTTGCAATTAAAAGATACAAAGGCACTCCAACTATTTGATGTTCCACCTCTTTTGGGAAAGAAAAAAGACGGCAAGGACTGGGTGTTGCGCTTTGAGATAGCAGATGTTTACAAGGGAGATAAATACGACGACACCGTCATCTCAGAGATTTACTTTGACGGTATTGACGTACACTAAACTGCAGTCCATAACTTATAAGCAAAACAGGCGCTTATCTAAGTAATATTTCAAAAATTCTCCCAATTCCACAAATTCCAGTTCAGACAATTACGCCATCACCTTACTTTTCTTCTCTTTGTAGGCCTTCAAAAACTCCTCAAACTCTGCCAGCGTAAAGCTGCTCAGGTTCTGCCTTGCAGTAAGTCCGCCCTTCTGCGCCGACATTACACCATAATATATGTCCTTGTAGCCATTCACGCTATGGGCGTCCGGGTCTATGGAGAGCAGCACTCCTTTTTCTATGGCATATTCCAGCCAGCGCCAGTCCATATCGAGGCGGCGGGGATTGGCATTCAGTTCTATTACTACATTGTGCTCGGCACAGGCATCTATAATGGTTTTATGATCTAACGGATAACCTTCGCGGGAGAGCAGCAACCTCCCCGTAGGATGGCCGAGAATAGTGGTATACGGATTGCGTATGGCCGCCATTACCCTGTCCATAGCCTTTTCCAGCGTCATCTTCAGGTTGCTGTGTACGGAAGCTATTACCAGGTCCATGGTGTTGAGTACGGCAGGTGTATAGTCAAGTTCACCATTGCCTAGGATGTCCGCCTCTATGCTCTTAAATATTTTAAACGGGGCCAGCTTATCATTCAGCGCATCTATCTCCTGGTGCTGGGCCGCAATGCGCTCAGGCGTAAGGCCATTGGCATAATAGGCCGCCTGCGAGTGGTCGCTGATCACCAGGTATTCAAAACCTTTGTCTATACATGCCTTCGCCATTTGCTCTATCGTCTCCAGTCCGTCGCTCCAGGTAGAGTGGGAGTGGATGATGGCTTTGATGTCTTCCGGCTGTATTAGTTCGCTGAGGTCGCCGTTCGAGGCCAGTTCCAGTATGCGGGCCGTCTCCCTTTGCGCCGGTGGAATGTAGGCCAGCTTGTTCGCCGCAAATATTGATTCCTCACTTTCCGCATTTTCCGGAATAGAATATTTCTCAAGGAATGCTTCCATAAATTCCGCACTTCCCGTAGTGGTGAAAAGCTTAGTGTAAAAACCTGTGTTGTCAGTAAGATGAAAGCGGATCAAAGGCTCGTTAGGTATGCGGATGGTGAGGCGCTCATTAGGTTCTTCTTCTATCACCGTTTCAGGCATGTTGCTGAACTGTGCCGCCAGCACATCTTTATCAGCATCAGTTACCAGTTCAATAAATTCGATGGTGTTCTCCTGTCTACGTATATCACCAGTAAGTGAAAATTTGTTGTTCGGGAAATTCTTTTGAAGTCCGCTAAGCAGCGATTTGGCCACAGCCTCTACCTGCGCCCACAAATGGAAGCCCAGGTTCTGATTGTAGTACTGAATACTTGCTAGTACGCTGTCCTGTGTCTTGGCGCCAAAGCCCTTCATTTGCGCCAGCCGGTTTTCGTTGCAGGCATACTCCAGTTCACCTATGCTTTCTATGCCCATCTCCTTCCATATCGTCGCTATCTTTTTCGGACCGAGACC
>DASPNB010000297.1:0-4195 GCA_035626755.1 Flavipsychrobacter sp. | reverse complement strand
TAATGTGGAAATGTGACAATATGGAGATGTGAGAAATCCGAAACGGAAGTCTTCCCGTATATGAATGAAACAACAGAAGAATATGAGAAATGTAGTGATCATATGTGCGATGCTTTTTGCTATGCTGCTGGCGATAGCATCGAGTGCGCAGAGTAAGAACCCTTACTATTCAAGGACTGACAGCAAAGTGCTGCAGGTAGCTAACTCCGAGTGGAAGAGGATACTGCCTGAGGGTGTGTACAGGGTGGCAAGAGAGGAAGGGACTGAACGCGCTTTTACAGGTGAGTATCATGACAATCACAAGAAAGGGACGTACTACTGCTATGTATGCGGTAATCCGCTATTCACCTCGGAGACGAAATTTGATAGTGGTACGGGATGGCCTAGCTTTTACCAGCCGATTCGCGGCAGCAGCGTGAAGTACCATACCGATAAATCGGCGGGAATGGAAAGAACGGAAGTGGAATGTGCCCGATGCAGCTCGCACCTGGGACATGTATTTGATGACGGACCGAAGCCGACCGGAAAGAGATTTTGTATGAATAGTGCGGTGCTTGACTTTGCCTCCTCCGCGCCCTAAAAGGAAAAACTATGCTAATGCATACTTGTGCAACGTTTGTGCCGGCTTGTGCAGCGTGTGTGCACTCTTGTGCTTTATCTGTGCAAGCTTGTGCAATGTTGGCGCAGCGTAGTGCAAACCTGATTTTGTTTAAGATGAGCCACCAGAAAGGGTTTTAAGCTGTTTTGCCCTAGGAGGCATTTTTAAAGAACAAATGGGCATTGCAGAAAAAAATGATGTGCCATGCTCCATGTGAAGTTACGAAAACGGGAGTGGTAAACGATCAGCGATTTAATTTATGAGGATAACTTTTTTACAAAAATGTTTCAAAAAATGTGAGGAATGTTTCAAAAAGGTTGCGCAACAGGGATGACAATGTGACCAGCGCAATGTAGTAATGTTTCTCAACTTAGGAGCTGCATTTCAGCAAGTATTCGATTAGCGCTCATCCTGAAAATGACTTTTAGGCAAGTGGGCGCGAAGGTTGCGCAAAGTGATAAGGCGCTTATTTCAGCTGAGCCGCCCTGATGCTGCCGTGTCCTGCTGTGCAGAGACACGGCAGGGACCGGAAATGTGACCAGCGCAAGGTAGTAAGGTTTCTTAACTTAACGGGGCAGTTACAAACTGCCAGTATCCATAGCCACAAGTCGGCCGCGCACAAAAGGCATGGCGACAGACTTGCTGCAGCGTGGAAAATAAAGACTACTGAATTGAAAGCTGGGTACTGTAATGGTCTGAATCCTTTCCACGCCATTCAACGAAATATAAACCTTTTGCCCATCCAGAGACATTAATACTTACTTCGGACTTTCTTCTTACTCTCTGCCGGTATGTTACCTTTCCACCGCTGTCTGCAATTATGATTTCTCCTGCAGGCCTGGTGTCAGGCAATATTACCCGCACTTCATCCCTGGCTGGGTTTGGATATAATTTTATAACAGCGCCCTGCTGCAACATAGTAGCTCGGAGAATTGTATCTCTATGAAGGTCTGAAACAAAAACATCCCATTGCTGGCTGCTGTGATTGTTATTTTCGTTCGTACCATCGGAAAAATCATATGAAGCCGACCTGCCGATAGCCCTAAAACCATTCTGAAACTGAAACACGGCCCTGGGAACATCTCCTCTAATTCCGCCTAATATCTTATCTGATAAAACAAGGCCGGAGGTATCCGTTAAATAAAAAAGTGCGTCTAAGTTGCCGATATTGTATATCTGATTAGCGTCGCCATATGCACAGCTGACAACATATCCATCTGTTGTCGGGATAATATTAGGCCAATAATTATCAGCTGCAGTATCTCCAAGCCTGTTAGCCCAAATGAGGTTGCCGTTTTTATCTGTTTTGACAACCCAGATAGACACTATCTGCGAATAGGTCTGGCTTACCATGAAATCGGTAGACGTCGTCGTACCAACCATTACTATAGTGCTATCTCTTGCGTCCAAAAACGCGTTATGCATTACATCACCACCGCTTCCTCCGTAGCTCTTCGCCCACTGTATAGTCCCCGCTGTATCGAGAAAAAACAGATAACTGTCATAATCCATATATGTATTTGGACACCAGCTGGTATCAATGCAGTCGTTGTCCCGCGATGTGCTACCGCTTGCTATGTAGTAGCCCCCAGCTGCTTCAAAGATGCTACCAGTAGCTGTTTCGTCACCGTTGCCTCCTATCGTTTTAGACCAGATAAGGTTCCCGGAACTGTCTGTTTTAAGCACCAGAAAATCATACTGAAAACTAAACGAATTATAATGGAAAGGCACATCATAGTCAGACCCGGTCGACCTACCCAAAATGACAAAGCAATTATCAGATGTCTGTGCCAGCGATATTGCCTGATCGCTGAGCGAGCTTCCAAATGTTTTAGCCTCACGCTGTCTAACCTCAACAACCAAATGTCATCCTGGCCGCGGTTCACAGCTACATCGCCATCGCTCGACTCGGTATGGCCAAGCACTGCGTAACCACCGTCATTCGTTTGGATAACACGATATCCAAAATCCTTCCTTTGGCCCCGATAAATCTTCAGCCAACTCAACTGTTTGTTGGAGTCGATCTTTCCTACCATAATATTATACCTCAGGCTGTTATTAGTGTCGGGGAGGGTAACAGGAACGTCCCCATCAATACTTGCCGACCCACCCGTAAAAACAATTCCGCCATCATTGGTCTGAATAGCATCCCGGATGGTTTCATCTAAAGTTCCACCAAAAAACTTTGTGGAATAAAGAGCCAGTGGCTGAGCCTGACACACAGAACCCAAACAAAAAGAAAAAATAAAAAAAAGTGCGAAGAGCTTTTTCATATAAGGCCGGTTTAAGAGTGTATTTAAGTGATGGGTGCGATCTATTATCGAAGGGTTAAAATTTCATTTTTTACGCTTTTAAAAGATCGTAATGTGAAATTACTTTTTTTTGTTTGGTTATAATAGGCTGAGTGTTTTGTTTCTTACCTCAACTCTACGGCCTTGATGCAGGCGAGTCCCCCGGAAGACGGGCGACTCGGGCGGGGAAGGAAAGTGGGTGCGAAGGTTGCGCAAAGTGATAAGGCGCTTATTTCAGCTGGGCCGCCTTGATGCTGCCGAGTCCCCGGAAGGCGGGTGACTCGGCAGGGAAGGAAAATATCCGAAAAGCTAACACCTGGCGTATTGATCAGCGAGTCGAGCTGGGCGGATGTCGTGGTTGCTAGGCAGCAGAGCGCAAGGCATAGCCAGCGGGTAATGGCCTTTTTCATAAATGAGCATTTTATAGTGGAGAATATTAATGACTAATTAATTGTGAGCTTCGCTGTGAAGTTCCTCCCATTTGTTGCGCCCCATTTCAAGCTGTATATACCTTTTGCCCAATCCTTAGTGACAATGTCCAGTTCCGTTTTATTCTTTACTGCCTGCTGTAATATCAGCCGCCCGGAGGCATCCGTAATAACAAGAATGCCTTCTGAATTATTGGGTAAAACCACTTTCACAATATCCTTTGCAGGGTTGGGGTAAACTTTTAATTTAGCTCCTGAGCTCACATCTTTAATCTTTAGGGGGTAGTCATACAGACTGGAAAGTGTTACGTCAGATTGATTATTTTGCGTATGGTTGCTGTTTTCATTTATTCCTTCAGCAAACAAAAAAGTACTCGACCTTCCTATAACAGCATAAGATGACTGGAAAGGCACAACTGCAGCGCATACATCTCCTCCACTACCTCCTATTATTCCCTGTCTTATGATAGCACCGTTAGTATCAATGCAATAAGTTAGGATATCTCCAAATCCATAGTGCATTTGTAAAATGTCCTCCAAAGTTCCGCCTACAAAATATCCTTCATCTGCCGGCATTACATCAGCATTGACATTATCCTGAAGGGTGTCTCCCAAGGTGGTTTCCCAAAGCAGGTTGCCGTTCACATCTGTTTTTATCAGCCAGACGGAAGTTACCCCGGCGTAACTCTGGCTGACCATGTGATTGGTGGAGGACGTTATACCGATCATTACTATCGTGCTATCTCTTTCGTCCCAAAAGGCATTCCTCACAGCGTCTGCGTCTGTTCCGCCGTAGCTTTTACTCCACTGAATATTTCCGGATGTATCCAGGAAGAACAGATAATAATCGTGAAAGGTACTAATGCCAGGACACCAAC
>DASPNB010000296.1:0-2396 GCA_035626755.1 Flavipsychrobacter sp. | reverse complement strand
GCCGATCAAGACCTGATAACGAGCGGTACGTACGGTTCTAACCAGCTGTTCTCTATACAGTACAAGGCGGAGCCGGGCTTTACCTATCCCGCAGGTACCTATACTACTTCAGTTGTATATACTGCTACACAGCAGTAATTGCTAACACAAAAACTGAGAGGATATGGAACTAGATATAGCGAAGGATATTTATGATCATAAATATCGTGACCAGGTCTCTTATGATGCATACCTGGGGCAAGTAGAACATGGCCTTGATCTCCTGAGTGACCATTCCTGCGCGCATGATCTCCATGAACTTGAAGACATGAACAAAGCTCTGGAGTACAACATGGAGGTAATGCTTAAACACTTGATGTAACACTTACAGATAAAAAAGGGGCATTTGCTCATGCACTTGCCCCTTTTTATAGTTTATCGAAAACATAATATATATTCGCATGTCTTTAAGAGGATAAGGACAAAAACAATCAAATGCATTAGAGATTGCCCTGCAAACGATAATGTAAACGGCATGAAAAGCCAGAAAAAAAATAGGAGAGAGAGAAGACCATTTTATTTACTGTGTATATTCCTTGTTTTTAGCACCGGGATAAATGCACAGGTAATAAAGACTGCCTTCACATCTCGTGTAATGAGCGACTCGCTGCTGGCCAGCTCAAATAAGGATTTCCTGTTTAATAATCTTACCCTTAACAATACTACTTCAGATAAGCTGGCCATTACTGTTTCAATTACAGCCCCAAAAGGTTGGCAGTTGATAACGCAGCCCCTAATCAACATAGATCTGAAAGCAAGTGAGAATACCATTATACCAATTAGAATCTTACCGCAGGGTAATAACACTGATGCCAGTTGGCAGCAAATAAAGGTTGAATATCGCCTGAACAATAGTGCGGAGGCGCGCTATGATTACTTTTACGTGAAGGTAAAGGAGTTCAATAAATTCAGGACGAGCTTACCCAATTCCAACCTGGTAATGACTGGTCATCAGAAAAATGTCCAGGTACCGGTGTATATAAAAAACTCCGGGAACACGGTTTCCAATTATGAGGTAACATATAGAAATGAATTCCTGCACCTTGATGAGAAGGTGAATATTGTCTTAAAGCCAGGCGGCGATACGGTTCACCGTTTGCCGATCATGATCACTGATAAAGAATGGTCAATGCTTACCAAGCAGGAAATAAGAATAACGGTAAAAGATAGCGTAGACTTATTTAATCTTGCCCAGATAATATCCAAGGTGGGCTATAGTTTGAAGCAGCACGCTTCGGCCTACCTGAATATGCCGCTGCAACTGGAGGCTGGGACCAACTATCAGGAAGGCACTCCGGCACAATACTATGGCGCTGTTTATGGTAGTGTGGACCTGACTGAGGACGATAAGGTTTCCCTGGAATACCGCAGCAATACTTATTCTATAGGCCAGAGGGTGGACAACCAGATAATGAGAGGTGAATACCATGGCAAGCACCTGCATGTGAAAGGCGGAAACATATCAGAGCTAAGTGATTTTGCGATAGACGGATATGGAGGTAAGGTAGCTTATAACTGGAAAGGCAATGCTAATTCCGTAGATGTATTCGGTATGCTGAAGAGCAGGGTAGGAGACACTAAGGTTTTCGGTGCTCACCTTGTGTATATGCTCACAGACAACATAAAGCTGAAAGAAAACTATAATTCAAGCCTTGACAATGTAGCTAAGGTGAATGCGCACGTTGTAAGCCAGGACATGGAAGTGTCATTAGGGTCGAACGCGCGCGCCCGTTTCAAGACCGGTGTAGGCATGGAACAAAGTACAGGAACCCTTACAGCGGGGGCACCGGGTATGATAATGGGTAGTTCACTGGGTTACGATTTTCAATGGACAAGCAAAAATGTAAACGTACTCTCAGTAATCAACTACAATAGCGATAACTACCCCGGCATATACAAAGGTCAAAGAGTGCAGACGCACGATGTGAGGTGGCTCTATAAAAAGCTATTTCTCGGCGCATTCTACGAATACAACTTCAGGAAGCAGAATTATTTCTTCGACAGCCTGTTGTTTACTAATATCTTTAATCTTCGTACAAATAACTACGGTGTGCGTACCGGCTGGAACACAAAGGTGAGTAACATTACCCTTTCTGCCGGTAGCCAAAGGCAGGTTCAGTCAGGAGATTTTAAAGAGACTATTTCGTACGATTACCTTAACCTGACTACCGCAGTTTTCTTAGGAAGAAATTTTTACATCAATACCAATTCCAGCTTTGGTTACAATTCCGTGCTGGGAGGTGATCCTAAGGATAAAGCCATGATTTTTAGTACGCAAGGTACTATACAGGTTTACAATATTGGTGCCACTTTCAGATATGATAAAGGACCGTTCTATTATCATGAATACCTGGCTT
>DASPNB010000295.1:0-7150 GCA_035626755.1 Flavipsychrobacter sp. | reverse complement strand
GATAGATGGCTGGAGCAGGATGCAGTTTTACCATGCGAAGGTATGGCTGGTAGTGGCACTAAGCCTCGTGGCGACTATTTACCTGTTTCTAACAGGTGCCATACTAGGACTGACGCATTATGGAGACGCTGGTGATATGTTTGAAAAAGGAGCGCCGATACTTTACTTCTTCGTGCTAGCTATCAACTACCTGGGATTTGCGTTGGTGCTATCTATCTGGATTAAACGAAGCGGCCTGGCCATAGGCGTGTTTATGCTTTATATCCTGATAATAGAGAATATGCTGAAAGGGCTGATCAACTGGAGCACGCAGGCACACTACGGCAACTTTCTGCCATTGCAGTCCAGCGATGAGCTGCTCCCCTTCCCTATGATGAGTATGGCCCAGCAATTGCTGAAACAGGATGCACCTGAAAAGTGGATATATATATTAGTAAGCCTGGGCTGGTGTACACTATATTATTTGCTGGGCAGGGATATGATACAGCGCAGAGATCAGTAATTTTACCGCATGGAGAAAGAATTGCCGGTAATACTGGTAACCAACGATGATGGAATAGCCGCACCGGGTATTAGGGCACTGGTGGAAGCTGTAAAAGACCTGGGAAGAGTAATAGTAGTGGCACCTGATAGTCCTCAATCGGGAATGGGACATGCGATAACCATAGGACATCCTTTACGATTATATAAGGCCGACATTTTTGAAGGCATAGAAGCCTGGCAATGCAGTGGCACACCCGTAGACTGTGTGAAGCTGGCCAAGGATAAGATCCTGCACAGGAAGGCTGATATCTGCGTGAGTGGGATCAACCATGGAGCGAACAACTCTATAAATGTTATTTATTCAGGCACTATGTCCGCTGCGATGGAAGCAGCAATCGAAGGAATACCCTCGGTGGGGTTCTCATCGCTGGACTATAACTATAATGCAGATTTTACGGTTGCCAAGCAGGTGGCGAGGGATGTTACGCAGAGGATGCTGAAGTCTGACTTGCTGCCACATACACTGCTCAATGTGAACATACCCATAAGGACTGCGGAGACATTCAAAGGGCTGAAGATATGCCGCCAGGCATATGCAAAATGGGAGGAAGAATTTGACCATCGTGTAGATCCGAGGGGCAAGGACTATTACTGGATGACGGGGAAGTTCCTGAATATGGATAAGGGCGACGATACAGATGTGCAGGCCCTCAAAGACGGTTATGCAAGCGTGGTGCCTGTTAAATTTGACCTTACGGATTATAAAGTGAAAGAGTGGCTGGAGAAGGAGTGGTAGATGTTAGGCGGCTGCGTTTCGGATCGTCTGTTTCAGAGATTCCTGCAAAAAACCTTTCAGACTAAGATCCTCATCTAGTTCAGGCCAATGCACACCGGTCCCCCCTGCGATGATCTGATATTTGCCCAGAGCAGACATATCTGCCGCTGCCAACCCTTTGAATAGCGACAAAGGAAAATGCAGTGAAGCTTTTGTATTCAGTATAACACATATTTCTTCCCGTTGAAAATCCACCTTTTCAATACTTAGCTTTTCATCGAATATGAGCTGTTCTATTGCATCGTAATTACCCAAAGTACTCATTCCATTTCGTTTTAAACTCCGTAGCGTGATCTTCTATAATTTCCAATATCTGCCTTTGCTCCGAGCTGTTGAAATCTACCAGGTAGGCAATAGCTATTGCAGGCTCAACCAGATCTTGCCATAAGCGCCACCTTTTGTAACATGCACATGCGGTGGTTCATTGCCCTCGTTGCTATAAACGAAAAAACGGAATCTATATAACAGCAAAAGCGCTGGCATATATATGTACAAATATAAGAAATTCACTTCAAGCTTATATTGAACACGCCATTGTAATTGTGACGTCTTTAAAAAGTGAGTGCGGGGGGCGCTGGGGATACGTCCATTGCCGCCCTGCTAATTGAAGTACTAAAATAAAAGTCCCCGACTCACGGTCGGGACTTTTATTTTAGCGGTTGCCACCGTGGCTCCCCTTCTTGCCGGTCTGGTTCATTTCGCGATTACTTCTTTCGTCGTTCTCACGAATACGGTCGTTTTGGTTCTGACCGCCCCGGTTACCGGCATTTTGCCTTTGGTTGGCATCGTTGTCGTTCATACGGCCGCTTTGCTGTTTGCGGCGATCTTTGTTCTTAGCCATAATACAGAATTTTTTAGCTACCGAAAGAAGCGAAAAAACAATGCCATGGCTCATCTCCACATTAAAATTTAGCATTCGGACAGAGCAGGCTGTAACATGATCAGTTTTGCAATATCTACCTCATCTGTGCCCCATCTTCCTTATCTTGCAGCCTGAATTTTAAGACGAACCAAGGAATGGACTTTAAGCGATATTTAGTGACGGCAGCCCTACCCTATGCCAACGGACCTGTGCATATAGGTCACCTGGCGGGATGCTACCTGCCATCGGATATATATGTAAGGTATTTAAGGGCTCAGAAAAGAGATGTGAAATTTGTTTGCGGCAGTGATGAGCATGGCGTGCCTATTACTATCCGCGCCATGAGGGAAGGAATAACGCCTCAGCAGGTAGTAGACAAATACAATGCTATTATAAAAGACAGTTTTGAGCAGATGGGTATCTCTTTCGATATCTATTCGCGTACTTCTAATAAGATACACCACGAGACCTCGCAGGATTTCTTCACCAAGCTGTACAATGATGGCCTGTTTGAAGAACGCGAAAGTGAGCAATACTACGATGAAGAAAAAGATGTGTTCCTGGCGGACAGGTATATAGTTGGTACCTGTCCGGTGTGCAGTAACGAAAATGCCTATGGCGACCAATGCGAGAAATGCGGCAGCACACTTTCACCTGAGCAACTGATCAATCCGCGCTCAGCACTCAGCAATGCCAAACCCATAAAAAAACTTACCAGGCACTGGTATTTTCCCTTGAATAAATATGAGTCGTTCCTCAACGAATGGATAGTGGAAGGAAAGAAGAACGCATGGAAGGCCAATGTATATGGCCAGTGCAAGAGCTGGATAGACAACGGCCTGCAGCCACGCGCCATGACCCGCGACAGCAACTGGGGCGTACCTGTGCCTCTGACTGATGCCAAAGGTAAAGTGCTGTACGTTTGGTTTGATGCGCCGATAGGATATATAAGCGCTACCAAAGAACTGACCCACCAATGGGCCGACTACTGGCAGAAGGAAGATACCAAGCTGGTGCACTTTATAGGCAAGGACAATATTGTGTTCCATTGCATTATTTTCCCGGCGATGCTGAAGGCCCACGGAAAGTTTGTATTGCCTGAGAACGTGCCGGCGAATGAATTCCTGAATATAGAAGGAGACAAAGTATCTACCTCGCGCAACTGGGCGGTATGGGTGGATGAATACATAAAGGACTTTCCTGATCAACAGGATGTGCTGAGATATGTGCTTTGTGCGAATGCGCCTGAAACCAAGGACAATGACTTTACGTGGAAGGATTTCCAGGACAGGACCAATAACGAACTGGTTTCAATTTTTGGCAACTTTATCAACCGTGCTTTTGTACTAATGCACAAGTTGTGCAATGGAAAAGTGCCGAAGCTGCATGAAGACGTGATGGACGATGCTGACAGGATGGTGATAAACGAAATACGCAATACGAAGACGCTGGTAGAGGCCGACCTTGAAAACTACAAGTTCCGCGACGGGCTATACGAGGTGATAGATCTCGCCCGTAAAGGTAATAAGTACATGCAGGACAAGCAGCCATGGATAGTGGCTAAAACTGTAGCAGAAAAACCAGAAGACCAGAAACTGATAGACAATTGCCTGCATATATGCCTGCAGCTTTGTGCTAACCTGGCCATACTATCTAATCCATTCCTGCCGTTTACAGCTAAGAAAATGTGTGGCATGATGAAGGTAGTAGACCGCATGCTGGATTGGGAAAATGCGGGGAGGATGGACCTGCTGAATGTAGGCTACCCGCTGAGGGCACCCGAACTGCTCTTCAGGAAGATAGAAGACACCGAAGTAGCTACGCAGGTAGAAAAGCTGCACGAGAACCTAAAGCAAAGTGCTGCAGCGCAAGCGGCAGCTAAACCTGCCGAAGAAAAGCCTGCACAGGCACAGCAGAAGCCTGAAATAACTATCGACGACTTCACGAAGATAGACCTGCGTGCAGGTACCATCGTGAGTGCAGAAAAGGTGGAGAAGGCAGATAAGCTGCTGAAACTGGAAATTGATCTCGGCTTTGAAAAAAGAACGGTGGTATCGGGCATTGCGCAGCACTACAAGCCCGAGGAGATAATAGGCAGGCAAGTAACAGTGGTAGCCAACCTGGCACCCAGAAAAATGAAAGGAATAGAAAGCAGGGGTATGATACTCTGCGCTACCGATAACGACGGAAAACTTATTTTTGTTTCGCCATCAGAAGCTGCTACAAATGGCAGCGAGGTGAAATAACATATACGGATCACAACATGGATAACACGCACACTACCTCAGTTCACTCTGCCAAAGCCGGACGCTCCTCCTCCTGGAAGAAAAAAAGGCTGTGGTGGATAATAATAGGCTCTATCCTGCTGCTGATCATCATCATTGCTTTGGGTAAATCGGGCGATGATGGCGGACTTAAAGTATCGGTAGAAAAAACCGAACTGCACACCATCACTGAAACCGTTACTGCCAGTGGAAAGATATATCCTGAAACAGAAGTGAAGATCGCCCCTGAAGTAAGTGGTGAAATTATTCAGCTTACGATAGAAGAAGGTGATAGTGTACAAAAGGGCCAGCTGCTGGTAAAGATCAATCCTGCTATCTATAGTTCAATAGTAACGCAGGCGGAGGCTTCTGTTCAGCAGTCCCGTGCGGGGGTCACAAACACCAGGGAGATGATGGCGCAGGCGCAGTCGCAGTACGACCTGGCGCTGGCCACATATGAGCGTAATAAGAAGCTCTATAAGGATAAAGTAATTTCAGCGCTGGAATTTGAACAAGCCGAAGCCAACTACAAAAGCGCAAAGGCTGCCTACGAAGCTGCCAAGGCTAATACATCCGGAGGTCAATACGGTGTAAGGGTTGCAGAGGCCAACCTGTCGCAGACACGCGAGAACCTGCGCAGAACTACTATTATGGCGCCTACAGCCGGAATTATTTCGCAGCTAAACGTAAAGCAGGGCGAGCGCGTGGTAGGTACCGCCCAGATGGCAGGTACTGAGATGCTGACCATTGCTGACATGAGCCGTATAGAAGTACGCGTGGAAGTGAGCGAGACAGACATAGCCAAGGTGAAAATAGGCGACACAACAATAATAGATGCTGATGCTTACCGCAACAGGAAATTTACCGGTATAGTATCTAAGATAGCTGTATCAAGCAAGTCCACCATGATGCAACAGAACTCTACCGACCAGGTAACCAATTACACGGTACATATCCTGATACTGCCGGAGAGCTACTCGGACCTGGCTGCGCAGTTGCCGAGAGGTAAGTTCCCTTTTAAGCCGGGCATGTCAGCCTCGGTAGAAATACAGACTAATAAGCAGCCTGATATCCTTTCCGTACCTGTAAACGCCGTAACTACCCGCGACTGGCCGGATAGCATAAAAGATAAGAATAAAAATAATCCTTCATTTGCCCTGGAAGAAATTAGGCAGGTAGTGTTTGTATATGACGAGAAGTCTAAAAAAGTAACGACGAGAGATGTAAAAACCAGCATACAGGATAATACCTATATACAAATCACTGAAGGCCTGAAAAAAGGAGAGCAGGTAGTGACGGCTCCCTATGGCGCTATAGCCCGCACGCTGCGCGACAAAAGCAGGGTGAAAGTGGTGGAAAAAGACAAGCTTTTTGAAGAGAAAGAAGAGGAATAATTTAACGTGGATTCTTCCTTCCAAATCCCTAAATTTGACGTTTAGCATAACCCAATATGGCGAGAATAGTAATTGTGCGGGCTAACGAATTCATGAATAGATTCAGGAGTATAGGCCTATACCTCGATGGCGAACATCTTAGTGATATTGACAACGATGAAACCATTGAGTACGAAATACCGGCAGGTGAGTATCAGCTTGTGGCAAAAATAGACTGGTGTGGTAGCCAGACCATCAAATTCAATGTATCGGAGAACGAGAACCGTGTGTTTGAGCTTTCGGGTTTTAAGCATAGTAAGGTGATGATGCCTTTTTCGGTTATACTCGTCACCCTGCATTTCATCATGCAGCTATTTTTTGGCATTCAGCTTTCCATTTTCTTTATTTTACCATTAGTTTTGCTGCTGCTGTTCTATATCAGCATAGGCAGAAATCAGTACCTGACACTTGGTGTGAAAGAGCATGGTGATGAACTGTCGGCTGAAAGGATCAGGTAGTTTTTTCATTATCCCGTTATAACATTGGCAGATAACAAGGTTTTAGGTACAATAGGAATTGTCGGCAATGGTAGCTGGGGAACGGCTATTGCCAAGATACTTACCGACAATGGCTATGCTATACACTGGTGGGTGCGCAATGGAGAATCGGTGAAGCACCTGCGGGCAAGGAACCACAACCCTCACTACCTTACCTCTGTTCGTTTCCTTCCTGAAACAATAAGGCCCACAGATAAGCTGGAAGAAGTGTTGCAGGCCTGCGATACTATCATCTTTGCAGTTCCATCTGCTTATGCGCAGGTAGTAATAGAAAGCGTAGATAAAAGTCTTTGGCAGAATAAGAACATCCTGTCTGCCATCAAAGGTATTTTACCGGACAGCAACCTGCTGCTGAATGACTACCTGACAGAGAAATTAGGCTATGACCTCAATAAATATGTAGCCATAACCGGTCCATGCCATGCTGAGGAAGTAGCTGATGAGCGTCTCTCCTATCTCACCTTCTCAGGACTAAATGATGAACTGACTTCAGCACTAGCGATTGCTTTCAGCAACACTTATATTAATACCACTTACAACCACGATATATGGGGAGCGCAGTTTGCTGCTGTGCTGAAGAATATCTACGCCATCGGCGCAGGTATAGCACACGCGCTAGACTATGGCGATAACTTCCTTAGCGTATATATCACCAATTGCTACCGCGAGATGCACCGATTCCTTGAAATACACTTTGAAAAAGTGCATCCTTCCGATGAGCACCCCGATTTTCATACTTCTGCCTACCTCGGCGACCTCCTGGTAACTTGTTACTC
>DASPNB010000294.1:0-6923 GCA_035626755.1 Flavipsychrobacter sp. | reverse complement strand
TGAATACACTGCCGAAGCACTCAGGAATTGCAAACTGACCGTGCACGTATCTACCAAACTGAACCGCAGTCACCTGGTGCACGGCGAGGAAGCACTGATACTCCCCTGCCTTGGCCGCAGCGACAAAGATGTAATGAATAGTGAAACCCAGTTTGTAAGTTGCGAAAACTCTATGGGAGTGGTACAAATGTCGAAAGGTGGACTGAAACCAATTTCAGACACTTTGTTAAGCGAGCCTGCTATTGTATGTGGCTTGGCAAAGGCTACCCTGGGCAACAGATCAAAAGTGAACTGGAGCCTGTATGAGGCGCACTATGATAATATCCGCAATGATATAGAACTGACTATACCGGGCTTTGAAAACTACAACAAACGTGTAAGGCAGCCGGGAGGATTTTATCTCCCTAACGCATCACGCGAAGGCAGGTTCAACATTAACGGTAGCCAAAAGGCGCATTTCAATACCGCTGACATCATTCGCCAGAACCTGGCTGATGATGAATATATGATGATGACTATCCGCAGCCACGACCAGTTCAATACCACTATTTATGGCCTGGATGATCGTTACAGGGGCATTTACAACGAGCGCAGGGTCATATTCATGAACGAGAAAGATATCGCTAAGGCCGGCTTAAAAGCCAATGATATTGTAGACCTATACAACTATCATGATGGCGTAGAGCGCGTAGCGAAAAAATTCATCGTGATACCTTTCAGCATACCGGAGCAATGTACCGCCACCTATTTCCCAGAGACCAATGTGCTGGTGCCTATCAATAGTACCGCTGATAAAAGCAACACACCGACATCGAAAATGGTAATCCTTAAGATAAAACACCACCAATTCAGATAAATAATAAAGCCTCCGTAGTTCAGGAGGCTTTATTATCAGGATCTCATAAAATCCTTATTCTTTTATCACCTTCAGAGTTTGCCTGTGTTCAGCATCAGCATAGCGGATGAAGTAGACACCTGGAGCAACACTGCTCATATCGATGTTCATTTCAGAAGCATCCAGTGTAATTGTTTTTACCAGTTTGCCTGTAAAATCTGTTACCTGGACAGTGGCATCACCTGTTCTGTTGCCCAGAGCTGCCACAGTAAGTGTATTCTTTACCGGGTTAGGGTAAACTTCAAAAGAGAAGTTGTTGTAACCCACGCTTGATACACTAGATGTAGTCGTGAACTGGTTGCTGGCCCATGCTGAAGTATCGGCAGTGCCGCATACAGTACGTACCCAGGCATAGTAGCCTGTTAAAGCAGTCAAACCAGTCATAGGACCTGAGTTATTGGGAGTGTAAGTGCCGCCGGTAGGGGGTGTAGATGAAGTTGTAGCATTGTACTGATAGCCCTGGGCACCCGTTACAGCCGTCCAGCCAATCATCGCACTTGTGGCTGTGATCGCGGTAGCATTGATGCCTGTGGGAGCAGGGCAAGCTGTAGTAGTGAACTGAACATTGACCCAGGCAGAGCTATCGGAAGGACATATGGTCTTAACCCAACCATAGTAAGCAGTACCTGACATTAAGCCCGTAACGGCGCCTGTAGTGTTGGTAGTATATGTACCTGTTGTCGGAGGAGTTGAAGATGTAGTAGTATTATACCTATAACCCTGTGCACCGGTTACTGCAGTCCAGGTAAGTGTTGCTCCGTTAAAGCTTATGGGATTGGCCGCCAGATTAGTAGGGGTATCGCAGCCCTGCTGGATAATGGCTGTATAGTCATGTACTTCTCCACCACCATAGGTGTTATCGGGACAGGGAGAAATGTTAGGATACTGAAAATCGCCATTCAACACCACCCTCATGCGATGGCCACCCAATGTTGCGCCGGAGGGTATCGTAATATTGAAGGTAGAAGTTGCAGGTTGTTGTGCGAGTGAATCGATGCCGCCAACAGTTTCTGTCATTTGAAATACCTGGTCGTTGTCGAAGTCTATAAAAACCTGGGCATGATCATAGTCTGTGCCGCTATTGATCGTAGCAACATAGGTACCACCTGTACTGAACGTAACATTTGCGCCGGTAAAGTCCTCGTAATTGCCTGTACCACAGGCACCATTAGTAGTACTTATAACCGATGAGCCATCTCCGTTCACAATGAAGTGATGTATTCTGTCACCAAAGCCGCAGCCGAACAAGAAATTCGGCGGGCAATACTGGGCTGAAGAGTCCAGAGAGAAAGCAAGCAGTGATGAGATAAGAAGTAGTCGTTTTCCTTTCATAAGCATTTATATTTTCAATGAATTAACGCTACAAATTAATACATTATGGCCGAAAATATGCATAAACACCATATAAAATTAAACCTTATGAAGTTTGTCTTCATGTGAGTAAAGAATGGTACAATATTTTAAACTAACTTGTAGTACATATAGCACAGCTTGCCTATGAAAGAATTTCCGCTCACCGTAAGAAGGTCAATAGAAATACTTGGGCTTTGTGCTGTCTTTGGCCTGGTGTACCTTGGCAGTGATATTGTCACCCCGATTCTGCTGGCATTCCTTGTTAGCATATTGCTGATGCCGGTCTTTGGATTTTTCAGAAGGCTAAAGGTGCCTGAGGCTTTGGCAATAGTAGCAGCAATAGTCCTGGCGGTGCTGGTGATATTCGGAATTGTCAGCTTTTTTTCTTACCAGGTATCCGTGCTGGTGTCTGATTTCCCACAACTGCAAAAGAATCTGATGGTTCATTGGAAGGCACTCAGCAACTGGATCAGCGGAACTATGCATGTTTCCCCGGGTGAACAGATGGCGATGATACAAAAGCAAAGCGGATTCGGTGCAGGTATGGGACGATTCCTGCAGACAGGTTTCAGCTCGCTCACATCGATGATCATATTCTTTGGTCTGCTGCCTATTTATGTGTTCCTGATCATGTTCTACAGGAAGCTGATACTGAAGTTTGTCTTTATGTGGTTCCCAAGAGCGAGCCATACGGAAGTGACAGCAGTTCTGACGGAAACTCAACTCATTACCAAAAGTTATCTGATAGGGCTGATGATACAGATCACATATATGACGGTACTCGTGGGTGGATTAATGCTTCTGTTCGGGATTCCACATGCCCTGCTGATAGGCATCATATTCGCCATTCTCAATCTTATACCCTATATAGGAGCATTAATAGGTAACCTGATTGGTGTAATACTCACGCTGGCTTCATCTAACCAACTTAGCGATATTTTCATTGTACTGATAGTTATAGGAGCTGTTCAGTTCCTGGACAATAATATCCTCATGCCGCGCATCGTAGGTTCTAAGGTTAAGATCAATGCCTTTGTAAGCATAGTGGGCGTGATACTGGGAGGAACCCTGGCGGGGATAGCGGGCATGTTCTTGTCTTTGCCGGTAATGGCCATCCTGAAAATCGTCTTTGACAGGACTGAGAACTTCAAGCAGTGGGGAGTATTACTTGGTGATGAAAGACCGGAATACACCCCCCTTAACCGGCCTGAAAACCGTAAGGTAATGCAGGAGATAAGGGAAGAAATAAAAGAAGAGAGCAAGGATGATCTCAAAAAAGGCGACAAGAAGGACTAATCTTATTTCGTGAGGGCACGGAACACCTCTTCCAGCGATGCCTTATCCGCCTGCAGAGAACTGATATTTACATCATTGTTCAAAGCCCACTGCATTACCTCTTTGCGAAGTTCCTCCGGCTTGTCGGTAACTAAACGCCATTGTTTAGGATCAACATTTTCGAGGCGTTTTACGTGCGGTATCTTTTCCAGCAATTGCTTTTTAACCTCGCCTTCAAAGCTTACTAATAATGCCGCTTCTGCATTTAGTTGTTTCAGCTTTTCTATAGAATCGTCAGCCACCAGTTTGCCGCTGCTGATGATGATAACCCTGTTGCACATAGCCTGAACCTCCTGCATGATGTGGGTGGATAGAAGAACAGTTTTCGCACTGCCTATCTTTAGTATGAGTTCGCGGATTTCCAGTATTTGGTTTGGATCTAAGCCGGAGGTGGGCTCATCGAGTATCAGCACTTCGGGATCGTGCAGCATAGCCTGGGCGAGGCCTACCCGCTGCTTATATCCTTTTGAAAGCATTCCTATTTTCTTGTGTGCTTCTTTTCCAAGACCGGTCATAGAGATCATTTCTTCTATCCTGTCTTTAGCACCCTTACCGAGCCTGTGAATGCTGGCTGTGAAACCCAGGTATTCACGTACATACATGTCGTAGTAAAGCGGATTCGCCTCAGGCAGATACCCTACTCTTTTGCGGACTTCCATAGGGTCTTTCTGAATATCAAAACCACAAACAGAGGCACTACCGGCAGTAGACGAGATGTAGCCGGTGATCATCTTCATGGTTGTAGATTTTCCCGCGCCGTTAGGACCGAGAAAACCAACTATTTCGCCCTTTTTAAGCTCAAAGGAAATATTGTCTACAGCTTTCTGAACACCGTATATCTTGGTAAGTGAGGCAACACTAATGGACATCTGGCAAATCTACTGATTTTGGACTAAGCATAAAAAAGCCGGACTAGTAGCCCGGCTCTCAAAAGCATTTTTTCTGTTATTTGAAACCAAGGAAATTGCAATCCGTCTTTATAGTGCTTGCAGTGTCTGTTTCCTGCATGTACACCGTGAGGCGCGTTTTACCTTCGTCCAGCTTAGCGGTTACTTTAAAAAGACTCCCACCTACATACTTGTCGGTAATAGTCATGTCGCTAATGGTCACGCCCAGGTCCGTATCCTTACGTCCGGCCGTACCATAGAAAGTATCAGTTATGTGACTGTGCTGTACAAGTGCCAGCGTTACTGAATCGGTCAGGAATACATCTACTGTGTCTATTACCCTTGGGAATTCTGTGGTATCCTCCACGCAACGGGTTTCACCATAATAGGTTCCCACAAACTTTTTTACGATCTTCTCTGTGCAGGTGGCACCTTCATATTCAGAGGGGCAGCGGCAAAATCCATCTGTACAGGCGCCACCGTTCTCGCATTTTAGTTCCAGGCAGCCATCTTTTTCACAAGATGTATAAACGACCGTGGTAGCTGCTCCTAAGAACACCAATAGAGCTATAAACGTATGCTTCCAAAACTTCATGCGTCTCAATAATTTATGCGTAAAATACAAAAATTCCTGACGAAATATATAGACTGATATATTTTTAACCTCAAAAAGCGTTCCAACCTTGCGCTTGCAGCGGATGTTTGTTGCCCTGGCGGGTAATAAGGTTAATGCCCTCAGCCTGCTCAGTCATGTAGCCAACCACGCTTATCTCTTCACTTTGGGTAATCTTGTCGTAGTCTTCCTGCTTTATGGTGAATAATAGCTCATAATCCTCGCCACCATTAAGAGCACAGGTTGTCGGATCAAGCTTGAACTCATAGGCCATCTCTCTCATTTCGTTATGCATGGGTATCTTATCCTCGTGGATCACGGCTCCAAGACCGCTTTGCCTGCATATATGCATAACCTCTGAGCTTAACCCGTCACTCACATCTATCATGGCTGTAGGCGTTATTTCGTTCTCACGAAGCCAATCCACTATGTTTCCCCGGGCTTCCGGCTTTAAGATGCGACCAACGATATAAGTTTTCTCCCCGAGGTCGGGTTGTACACCGGGACTTTCCAGGTAAATACGCTTTTCCCGCTCCAGGAGCTGGAGACCAAGGTAAGCCGCACCCAGGTCGCCGGAAACACAGATCAGGTCTCCTATGCCCGCGCCCTTTCGGGTTACAAATTTGTCGGCCACTACATCTCCTATTGCGGTCACACTTATCACAAGTCCTTTTAATGAACTTGTAGTATCCCCGCCAACGAGATCAACATTATACTTTTCACAGGCGGCATAAACACCTTCGTAAAACTCATCAAGCGCTTCTACCGAAAAGCGGTTTGAAATAGCCAATGAGAGAGTGATGTGCGTTGGAGTTGCATTCATAGCATACACATCGGAGAGGTTCACTACTACTGATTTGTAACCTAAATGTTTCAGCGGCATGTACATGAGGTCGAAATGCACACCTTCCACCAGCATATCTGTGGTAATTACCGTCTGTTTGCCAAAATTATCTATTACAGCGGCATCGTCACCCACACTCAGTATGGTGCCCGCCTGGATGGTTTCGTTATTCTTTGTGAGGTGATCAATTAATCCAAACTCCCCGAGCGAGGATATTTCTGTACGTTGTCCGTCTTCCATCTTTATTCCTTGTTTTTAATCAGGCGCAACATCTCTTCATGTATATGGCCGTTGGTAGCCAGTGTTTGCTTGTCGAAAACACTATATGGCTCACCTTCAAAATTAGTAATCCTTCCGCCTGCTTCCTCTACTAATAAGTAGCCGGCGGCTACATCCCAGGAGCTAAGATTGTATTCCCAGAAACCATCAAAGCGGCCACAGGCCACCCAGCATAGATCTATGGCGGCAGAGCCGAGCCTTCTGACAGGCAAGCCTTCCAGCACGAAACGCTCAAATACTTTTATGGGATGTTCTTTAAGATCGGGCCATTTGTATGGGAAACCTGTAACAAGACAAGCCTTGCGAAAATCAGATTTTTTAGAAACTGCTATTGGCATTCCATTTAGCGTAGCTCCCTTCCCACGCTCTGCGAAGAACAGTTCATTCATCATGGGATTGTATACCGCGCCGAGAATAAGATTTTTGTCTTTCTTTAATGCAATACTGACACAACAAATCGGGATACCGTGGGCGAAGTTAACGGTGCCATCAATTGGATCAATGATCCACTGGTAAGGTGAATCTTGCTTTTCCTCGCCCGACTCTTCACTGATGATAGAATGATCGGGACAGTACTTTTTGATTATAGAAATGATCTTATCTTCAGATAGCCTGTCTACTTCGGTAACGAGGTTATTAATACCCTCTTTGCTTTCAATCACAAACTGACCCTGGAAATATGTCTGCATGATAAAGCCGGCCTCTTTAATAGCCTCC
>DASPNB010000293.1:0-3354 GCA_035626755.1 Flavipsychrobacter sp. | reverse complement strand
AACAATCCCACCTGTCCCGTCTATCAAAACGTAGACGCCCAACCTTACATAGACCCTTCAATGATCAAACAAAACCTGATCAACCAACTCACCTCTCCCGTCCGCTGGACTCAAACCGTCCAGAAAATGGTAGAGAACGGCGCTACCCAAGTCACCGAAGTAGGACCGGGTGCAGTACTGCAGGGCCTGGTGAAAAAGATCGCCAAGGATGTTGCTACCTCCGGCATCAATTGATCCTTTGCGTTTTTAGTACCCAGCCAGCATTACAAACAATTAATCACCCACGACCTTGAATAAATACCTGCCCGGAATCATTATTTTTTGCCTTTTGGTCATATTGTCGCTTTTCACTTACAGCGATTACGGAGTTTCCTGGGACGAACCGATACAAAGAGAAATGGGTGAGGTAAGCTACAACTATGCAATGTATGGTGACAGGACGCTCGACAAATATATAGAGCGGGATCACGGCACTGCCTGGGAGGTACCGCTCATATTCTTTGAGCGCTGGCTGGGACTCACCGATAGCAGGGATATCTACTTAATGAGGCACCTGGCTTCACATCTGCTTTTTCTTGTAAGTTGTTTTGCCGGCTACATGCTCGCTCTCAGGCTTTTTAGGAACCAATTCATAGCCTGTCTCGGTTTATTGCTTTTTGCATTGCATCCCCGCATCTATGTTCATTCTTACATTAACACCAAAGACCTTCCCTTCCTGGCGATGTTCCTGGTATCTCTTTCTGCTGTTCAATATGCTTTTCAGAAAGATAAGAAATGGCTTTACCTCCTGGCGGGGCTTGCCTGCGGCTACACTACCGGTATCAGGATATTGGGTGTGGTGCTGGTGTGCATCGTCTTAGCCATTCTGCTGCTCGACTTGCTGGTGGCAATATATAAAAAGGAAAAACCGGCTGCCAGGCTGGGTAATTTTGCGCTCTACCTCGCGGGCTTTTGCCTGATGCTGTTTATAAGCTTCCCCAGCTTATGGGCACAGCCTTTCTTTAGTTTTGCAAACGTCTTTATTAGCCTCTCACATTTCCGCTGGGAGGGATATGTGCTATTTAATGGAGAAACGCTGTTAGGTTCACAATTGCCGTGGACCTATCTCCCCGTGTGGTTCATTATCACTACGCCGGTGCTTTGGCTCCTGGCTGGATTCACAGGTATTTGCTTGGTCGTTATAGCCTTTGTAAAGGCCCCGCTTAAATGGCTTGCCAACACACCCGAAAGGAACTTTCTTATCTATATCGCTTGTTTCCTGCTCCCTGTTCTCATGATCATCTTGCTTCATTCCGTTGTTTACGATGACTGGAGACACGTCTATTTCATTTACCCGCCATTTGTATTGCTCTCGCTTTATGCGGTGGATAAGCTCTATAAAGGCATAGGTAGGAAAGTGGTACCTGCCGTGTTTGTTTTACAGTTTATCATCCTGGGAGCGTTTGTGCTACCCACCCATCCTTATAACAATGTTTATTTCAACGAACTCGTTTCTCATAAAGAACAAAGCCTGAAGAGTAAGTATGATCTTGACTATTGGGGTACTTCCTATCATGAGGGAATGAAACACGTACTGAAAAATGATAAGCGGCAGAAAATAACGATCGTAACAAATCATGAAAGGCTGACGCAGAACATTATCTTATTCCTTCCTACCGCGGAAAGGCAGAGGGTACAGCAGGCAGGTGAGAAAGAGGCAGATTATTTCATTACCAATTTCCGGGTAAGTGCCGAAGATTTTCAGGGCTGGGAAGCTATCTATGAAAAGAAAGCTGCCAACAGCACCATCATGCGTGTTTACAAGCGTCGCTAAATACTGAAGTGGCTATACCCCTTCGCCTTTTACAATATCTGCCAGCTTCATAGCCACTTCGCTACCCAGCGCCACACCCATTCCACCCATACGGAAAGCGCCAAATACGCGCGGAGAAACTTTCTTTACTATCGGGCTCCTTGTTTTGCCGAAGGCCATAATTCCTGCCCAGCGCTGCTCTACCAGAAAAGGAGTATTCGGTATAACTATCTCATGTAGTCTTCGTTCCAGTTCTACCTGTATTTGTTCAGTAAGTGCAAATTCCGTTGTCACCTCACCTTCAAAATTCATATTCCTACCCCCACCTATCAGTACCCTTCCATCTATCTCTCTGAAGTAGAAGTAGCCTTTGTCCATATGATACACGCCCTTAAACTTAAGCCCTTCTATCGGCTGTGTTATTAGCACCTGGCCTCGCCCCGGTGTTACATCTTCATGCGGTAGGAGCTGTTTGGTAAAAGCATTAGTGCAAATGCTCAGCGTCTCAGTATGCAGCAGCAGGATATTTTTGCGCGCAGTATCCCTCACCTCCACATACACATGGCTCAGCGTATCCTCAAAGCCCAGCACTTCTGCCCCTGTCTTTATTTCCACCCCCAACTGTAAAGCCTTTTGTATCAGGGCTTTCAACATCTTACCGGTGTGGAGCTCTCCTTCGCAGGTATTTTGTATCAGTGCTTTCACATGACCAGTAGCAAAACCAAAATCGTTTATTTTATCATTAGCTATCGCAAACGCTGGCTTATGCGTTACCGGCAATAGCAACTTATTCAGGTATTCCATCCTGTCAGGCACACCCGCACTTACATCATCCTCACTCAGCAGTTCATGACTCCCGTTAGCAGCGTAACCTATGGCTACATCACCCAGTCTGTGCCGAAGCCTTTCCAGTCCTTTTTTTCTCAAGTCATACAGTTCCACTACCTCGTCCTCACCCATGCTCTGCAGGTCGTCCAGCAGTTCTGTTACCCCGCCCATGCAGGCAAAACCTGCGTTCCGGCTGCTCGCCCCGGTTGGCAACAGCCCACGCTCCAGCACCAGCACCTCCGCTCCCGGAAAACGCTCCTTCAGCTCCACAGCCGTACTCAGCCCCACTATTCCGGACCCCACCACTATATGGTCATATCTCGTAAAACTCTGCTGCTCCCAATAACTAAGCATCTAAAACAATTTCAGCGTGAAGGTAGCAATATAACACTGACTCCCCTCCTCGCAGGGAGGGGTGGCCGAGGCACGAGGCCGGGTGGGTCCTACAGCGACTGAGCCACCCAAGCCCACAATGACTCTCCCCCTGGCAGGGGGGGGAGACAGACGAGCCGCTTGTCGGCGAGGCAGAGGGGGGAAGTACAGCGGCCGGGCAAAAGCGACTGAGCCACCCAAACCAACAACAACTCCCCTCCTCGCAGGGGGGAGACAGACGAGCCGCTTGTCGGCGAGGCAGAGGGGGAAGCACAGCGGCCGGGCAAAAGCGACTGAGCCACCCAAACCAACAACGACTCCCCTCCTCGCAGGGAGGGGTGGCCGAGGCACGAGGCCGGGGT
>DASPNB010000292.1:0-3495 GCA_035626755.1 Flavipsychrobacter sp. | reverse complement strand
TACGACTCCCCTCCGTTTTTAGGAGGAGAGCCCACGTGGTGGACGGGGACAGAACGCAGCGACTGAGCCGCTAAGCCCCAGCCGCCCGCCCCATCTTCCCCCTTCAGGGGTTACCCTTTAGTAAACTCTACAGTCGCTATCAGCTTCACCTCATCACTTACCACCAGGCCGCCGGCTTCCGTCACAGCACTCCAGTGCAGGCCATATTCCTTACGGTTCAGTTTGCCCTCTACCACAAAGCCGACCCTCATCATTCCCCAGGGATCTTTCACCATGCCACCATATTCCACATCAAAGCTTACTTCCTTGCTCACTCCGCGTATAGTTAGCGTGCCGTGCAGCTTGTAGTTCTCTTCATCTATCTTCTCCAGCTTGCTGCCTTCAAATACCAGATGCGGATGGTTCTCAGCGTCAAAGAAGTCGGCTGACTTCAGGTGGGTATCACGCTGTTCATTCTTGGTATTAATAGAGTCAATATCAGCGGTGAACCTGATCCTGGCTGTTGTAAAATCATCACCTTCTGTTTCCACCTGCGCGTCAAATTTCTCAAATTGTCCGCCAACGTTAGTGATCATCATGTGCCTCACTTTGAATTGTATTTCAGAGTGTGAGGGATCTAAATTCCATGTAGTACTCATATATTTTGCATTTAAAAGGTTTGCATAAACATCATTCCTCAGCAGCAGACCGGAGCTTTTCCAGCAGTTCGTTCAGTTGTGCGGCTTCCTCGCTGCTTAGACCAATGAGTTTCTGACCTACCTCTTCCATCACTTTGCTCGCTTCGGCGAGGTGTTTGATGCCCTTGTCCGTAAGGGAGATAAGCGTCTCCCTTTTGTCCTCTTTAGAGGTGGCGCGCTTCACCAGCTTTTTGTCTACCAGCCGGTCAATGATCCTCGGCACGTTAGAGCTCTTTTCTATCATGCGGCTTCCTATGTCTTTCACACACATCTCTTCGGGATGTTTGCCTTTAAGGATCCGCATAACGTTGAATTGCTCCTGTGTCATGCCCAGCTCTTTTAAGGAGCTGCTGAAATTGGACTTCAGCCACCAGGCGGTATAAAGCACATTGAGCGAAGCCTTATGCCCTTCGTCCCTGAACTTGCTGCTTTTTATTGCTTCTTCCAGCTTCATAATGCAAATATATGTACGTACATGTAAATTTGAAAATTGTATCTGCCAATAGCAGTATAAGGAAACTAAAATACAATAAAGTTGTCCCCTTTTTAGACAGGACATTAAATACCTGGGCGCATACACACTAACGGGAATAGAATTCAGAAAAGGATCGACCGCCCAATTGGAAACTACCTATATAATCCGCCGCTCTCCCTTACCACCTCGCGCTGCAGACTGGTATCAGCTACCAGGCTATCACTGCCCGGTGAGCAGAGCATCACTTCCCCCTTTGGCCTGTATACTATCTCGGGCTCAGGTGCCCGGCACGAACACATAGTGAAGAGCAACAGGAAGCCCGCCTTCAAGGAGTTTATAAAATACACTCCTCCTAATTCAGCCCTTTTTCCTGTAATCCTCATCCTTAAAAACAATTATGTACATTAAGGAGAAGCCGGCAATTGCCGCTACCAGGAAGAAAGCCATAGCCAGTACCGGGTATCCCAATATGGTAAAAGCCGAGGGTACTCGCATGAGCATCGATGCGCCAATGATCATAGCAGCAATTATCAGTCCCAAGGTTATGCGGTTCGCTACTTTTTGAAATCCATCGGTGAAACGCTTTTCATCTATCGCGTCTATTTTTATTTCAAGTTCATTATTGGCTATTTTCTCAGTTATCGCATTAATACGGCCTGGAAGGTTTTTGCCAAGGTTTTTCAGTTCAACCAGTGTGCCCAGCAGGTGCTCGGGTTTTAATTCTCCCAGTAACTTTTGTCGCAGTATTTTTTCAAGATGTTTCCTGATCGATGCCTGCAAATCAAACTCAGGAGCTAAAGCTGCTACTATAAGGTCCAGGTTAACTAGTATCTTTCCAACTATATTTAGTTCCGGCCTTATTTTGATCCCTTCTTCCGCAGCAAGCCTGTTTATTTGTATCAGCAATTTTCCCGTCGTCATTTCCTTTGCTGCGTACTTGTGGTTGTCCAGCACCATCCTGTTGATATGCTGCCTGAAAGGATCTGTGTTCACATCCTTGCTATACTCACTCAGGTTGAGCAGCGCATCGGTTACTGCATCTCCGTCCAGGTTGCCAAGTGCTATCAATAGCTTTAGCAGTTTATCCTGCACGGTATGGCTGAATTTTGCTACCATCCCCAGGTCCATCAGCACAATGTTATAATCACTTGTTAAGTGAACATTCCCGGGATGCGGGTCTGCATGCGCAAATCCATCAACGATAATTTGTTTCAGATAGCATTCAACCAGGTCGTCAACTAAAGGACTAAAATCATTTTCTGTTCTAACTAAGGCACTTATAGCAGTTACTTTTTGCCCGCTTATATACTCCATCGTCAATACTCTCCCTGTACAATAGCCATTTATTGGTTGCGGCACCAGTAGTTTCCTGTATTCCTGCAGGTTTGCACCCAGCGTTACCAGGTTCTTTGCTTCCTTGCTATAATCCAGTTCATTGAGCAGGATATGGTGCATCTCTTCAAGAATCTCATCCAGGGCGTATTTGCGGATGGTCTTGCTGTATTTTGTGGCAAGGCCTATCACCTCCTTTAGTATTTCAAGGTCCTCGGCAAACTTTTTCCGTATTCCCGGTCTTTGAATTTTTACTGCCACTTCTACTCCCGACCGCAGCACGGCTTTATGTACCTGCCCTATAGATGCTGAGGCCAGCGGTCGCTCATCAAGTTCAGCAAAGCCTTTTGATACCCGCACGCCCAGTTCTTCTTCTATAATGGGAAGGATTTCTTCATAGGGCACTTCACTTACGTTATCCTGCAGGCTGCCGAGCGCTTTCAGGTATTCGTCAGGCAGCAGATCGGGGCGGGTAGAGAGTAGCTGGCCAAGCTTTACCCAGGTAGGGCCCATGTTCTTAAGGTCTTCAACCAGCTCCTCCGGCTTTTCATAGCTGGTAGTTGTGTCCGTAGTTGCTTCTGCTATTTCATCGGCATGGGTGCTGTTGGCTGCCTGGTTTACTACATCACTGTTCCAATATTTGATCAGGAAACCGATGAACTTGAAATAACGCTGTAATTTTTCAGGGACAAAATTCATGTTGCAGAGCTTATTGGTAACCTAAAAATTCAGTGCCATCATAGAAAGACTGCTGCGGCTTATTGCTCCGTCTGCTTGCGCTATGCCTTAATTAAATAGATGTTCCATCGCGTTTTTACTTTAATTTTTGAAAATCTGAGCGGGCTGAAAGCCGCGCCAATGCTGAGAACCTTCTTTTTTTACTTGAATTTTGTTTTAATTTTTCTTTCATTTTATTTGAACTATGGTTTAATCATTCTTTCATTTGTTTGAATAATCCTTTCATTTTTCTTTTACCGGATCAGGCTGTCCCGTCCTGAAATAGGTTTACAC
>DASPNB010000291.1:0-5712 GCA_035626755.1 Flavipsychrobacter sp. | reverse complement strand
GAATGGTCCTTACTGTGCAAACAGCCTACCAGTTGGTGAGCCCGCTGGTGCCCAAGCCTGTAGTAGCCAGCATCGTGCGTGATTCTGCCATCCTGGAACTCTCCCCCACCGTTATCTGTATAGTTCTGGCTGGTGTGGTAGGATCTAAAATAGCCTCTGAACTGGGCAACATGCGTGTAAGTGAGCAGATAGACGCCCTGGAAATTATGGGTATCAACACCAAAACCTACCTGATACTGCCTAAGATCATTGCGGCGATGATCATGGTTCCCTCACTTATTATCATCTCCATAGCTGTCACAATTTGGGGCGGATATGTAGCAGGGATGTTCTCCAGCATTCTCACCGAAGAACAATTTGAACAGGGATTACGCGAGGGCTTTCTGCCTTACAATCTCTTCTTTGCTATTGTGAAGGCCTTTGTCTTCTCCTTTATCATTTCCATTATCCCGGCTTACTACGGATATTATGTAAAAGGAGGCGCCCTGGAGATAGGCCGTGCATCTACTACCTCCGTGGTAATAAGCTGTATCCTTATACTGCTGGCCGACTATGTGCTTTCGATATTGCTGCTGTAAGGCTTGATATCGAAATGTCTTAACTTAGATAAATGAAAATTGTTAAGTCTCTTCTTTTTTTAAGTGCTGTTATTTTCCTTTCCTGCAATAATGCCGATACGACAGAGAAACAGGCAGGTCCTGAGAAGCTCAATGACGGCTGGATAGTTTCCACTCCTGTAGCGGAGGATCTGAAACCTGATCTCATAGCCGAGGCATTAGCTTATTCAGCCGATAATAGAAAACTGGATGCGCTTATCATTATAAAAAACGGCAAGCTGGTAGTGGAGCGATATGCAAACGGATATGGTCCCGGTAAGCTACACAAGGTCTGGTCGATTACTAAAGCTGTTACAGCAACTATTACCGGTATAGCCATTGATAAAGGACATATTCCCTCCGAGTTGGAGCCCATGTATAAATACTTGCGGGGTTACCCAATGCAGCATACAAGCCTGCAGGCAGTGAGCATAGAACACCTGCTATCTATGACAAGCGGATTTGCCTGGAAAGAACTGGGTGGCCCCGGGTCTCCTGGCTACGAATTACCCTACAGCAGCGACTGGGTAGCTTTCACGCTACAGCTGCCTCATAGCAGCCCCGGAAAAGAATTTTCGTACAACACGGGCAGCTACATGCTGTTCGCGCCAATCATTAAGAACACAACAGGTATGCAGGCGGACGAATTTGCAAAAACGCATCTATTTGAGTCACTAGGTATTAACAATTATCAATGGGATAAGCAATCCGAATTCTGGACAAAGACCAAAGGCGATGAACTAAAAGGTGCGCGCGACCCCGGCACGATAAAATACAGCGACACCTTTGCCGCCTTTACCAATACGGGAAGCGGGCTGCATATGCTGCCACGTGACATGGCGAAAATAGGACAGCTATACCTTGACAAAGGCAAATGGAATGGTAAGCAAATAGTTTCGGAGGCATGGGTCAACAAAGCAATCCAAGGCCACTATGATAACACGGCTTACGGATACGGCTGGCGGCTGATGTCTTATGAAATAAATGGCAAGCAGTACCCTGCTTACTTTGCATCAGGCTTTGGGCAACAATCAATTATCGTTATCCCCGACATGCAAATGGTGGTTGTACTTGCCCAACAGCATTACGACAGTATGCCTGAAGGCGATAGGCTGACCAGCGAACTAATGAATAAATACATTCTCTCCGCTGCATTGTAAAACTGCCTGTATTTGGCATTATTTTGCAGTAAATAAAACAAGACCTCATATATGGACACGATGAACACAGTAACAGAAGTACTGGAAAAACTGAAAAAAGAGGGTTACACTATTGACTTCAATCTTCGTAGTAACTGCCTTGAATGTGCAGATAACTCACTGCAGATACATCCCGAAGATTTTGTGGTTGACAGATTTTTCCGTTTTGAAGGCGAGTCCGATCCCGGCGATGAGGCCATCGTATATGCTATCTCTTCAACAAAGCATAACTTAAAAGGCACGCTGGTTAATTCATACGGCACCTACGCCGATGACATTACAGAAGAACTAGTACATGCGTTGAAAATGAAGCACAGCTAGTTGCCTGCTAAATGATACTGTCCTTATTTTCCTGCATGTCGTCTTGTTCTTCAGGCGACTCTTCCTCCGTCTTGCTTCTTAGTTCTACTTGCTGGTTGCCACTGTATTTAGATATGATCGCATAGGCCTGCATGTTTACCTGTTGTTTTATTTCGGTGGCTGAAGTACCCGCCCCAACCGGGTGCGGCAGGTTATAGCTTATCTGCAGCTGGAAAACATTCTCGCCGAAGCCCTCAATAATAACTTCCACCGGCTGCTTCACGTGGGTTGTCTTCTGCACCATCTCTTTCAGCTCGGCAGTCATCTGCTGCAGGTCTTCGTAAGGGATGCCATACTTCAGGTTTATCTGCATTTTTACACCGCTGGTATCGCGCTCGCTGAGATTCTCAAGATTCTCGTTCACCAGTTTTTTATTGGGAATAATGTAGGCTGCACCATTACCAGACCTTATGCGTGTAGCCCTAAAGCCGATGCGCTCCACATTGCCCTCGAAGCTACCCAGCTTTATTGTATCGCCTACCTGGAAAGGCTTATCTGTAAGAATAGTAAACGCCGCAAATAAATTCTCCACGCTTTCTTTAGCCGCCAGTGCAATAGCTATACCGCCAATGCCAAGGCCTGCGATAAGCGCCGGTATATTTACCTGGAACACTGCACCCAGTATCCAGAAAACACTGGTAACCCATAGTAATAGCTTCACTACATCTTTCACCAGTGGTAATAGCTGCTGGCGGGATACATTGCGGGTATCTATGGCCCGCTGCTTATTAACACGGTAAACAAAATCGATGATCCTCGCCAGCACCATAGTACCGGAGATGATGATGAGCATGAGAAACAGATGGTCTATAATGCTACCCAACCTCACGTCAATGGGGGCCTTGCCATCACGCTCGCGGTAAAACACAGTAATACGATCCGGCAAAGGTGATAGCTGGTTAACAGCTATAAAATACAAAATAGCCTGCAGGAACATTTGCATAGGCTTCCGCACCAGGTCGCGGAACATGGGACCATGGTCTTTATCGGTGTACTTATCGGCAATCTTGCAGGCGCTCGTAGATATGAACTTAGACAACGGTCTTCGCAACAAAAAAGCAAAGAGCATTATGCCCGTAAACCAGGCATAGTTCGCCACCGGCAAGCCCCAATATGTCTGTTCAAAAAAACTGCTGTCCATTGTACTCGTTGCTAAAAAATTATTCCTCACCAAACACACTCCCCCTTCAGGGGGTCGGGGGGGGGTTAGACCGACACTCCAAAATCCCTCAATGCGTCATTCAGGCTCGTCTTCTGATCTGTAGATTCTTTGCGCTGACCGATGATCAGGGCGCAGTTTACATGATACTCGCCTGCGGGAAACTTTTTAACATAACCACCCGGTATGACCACCGAGCGCGCCGGTACCCTGCCCCTGTATTCCACTGGCTCAGAGCCGCTGACGTCAATTATTTTGGTGCTCTGGGTCAGCACCACATTGGCGCCCAGCACCGCCTCTTTTTCCACTACCACACCTTCTACCACTATGCAGCGCGAACCAATAAAGCAACCGTCCTCTATTATTACCGGGCCTGCCTGCAGGGGTTCCAGCACGCCACCTATGCCCACACCGCCGCTCAGGTGTACGCCCTTGCCTATCTGTGCGCAACTACCTACCGTAGCCCAGGTATCTACCATAGTCCCCTCATCTACATATGCCCCAATATTTACGTAGCTCGGCATCAGCACCACATTCCGTCCTATATATGCGCCGTAACGGGCCACTGCGTGCGGCACCGCGCGAACGCCAAGGCCGGCATAGTCCTTCTTCAGCAGCATTTTATCATAAAATTCGAAAGGCCCCACTTCCCAGGTCTGCATGGTCTGTATGCCAAAATAGAGCAGTATTGCCTGTTTCACCCATTGCTGCACCTCCCAGCCCTTCTCAGTAGGCACGGCCACACGCAAGCGTCCCTTGTCCACCTCTTCCATTACGGTACGGACAGCCTCTTTATACTGTTCTTCCTTAAGCAATTCCCTATTGGCGAAGGCCGCCTCTATCATCTGTTGAAGTTCCATTTCCTGCTGATTTATTAAATGTGAGGCGAAAATAGTAAAGGCGGGTCAGATCGGACCGCCGGAAAACAAAAAAGTCCCCGGATTTCGACTGCCCCCCAAAAGTTAGACAAAATTAAGAATTAAATTTTAAGGCATGAGCTCGATATTGTATCGGGCTCATGCCATTTAGATTGAGCTTTATTCTGTCCCTATTGTAATATTTTATGTAGTCGTCAATGTCGGTTTTCAGATCTTCCACGGAGTTGTATTTTTTCAGGTAAAAGAGTTCTGATTTTATTATCCCGAAGAAATTTTCGATTATAGCGTTATCTAAGCAGTTCCCTTTTCTTGACATGCTCTGCGTTATACCGTTCTGTTTAAGTAGATGTTGATACTGTTCCATTTGGTAGTGCCAGCCCTGATCGGAATGCAGGATAAGCGATGGTAGCTTTTTTACCTTCTTCAACGCCTTTTCAAGCATACTCATAACGGTTTTAAAGTTTGGTCTTTCAGATAGCTGATAACAAACGATCTCCTGGTTATACAGGTCGATAATTGGAGATAGATATAATTTCTTTCCTGACACGCTGAACTCGGCAATGTCGGTAGCCCATTTTTGACCGGGCTGATCTGCCTTAAATTCCCGGTTCAAGACATTAGGGGCTATCCTTCCTTCTTCTCCTTTGTATGACTTATACTTTTTTGCTCTAATAACACTTTTGAGCTTTAAATCGCCCATAAGCCTATAGACGGTTTTATGGTTGATCGCCTGTCCTTTATTGCGTAGCGACAAGGTCATCCGCCTATATCCGAGCCTGCCCTTATTGCAATGGTATATATTGCGAATCATGGCTTTAATCTCCAGATATTTATCGGACTGCTCTAGCTGCTTTTCATGGTAGTAAAAAGTACTTCTTGCCATTTTTGTACAAGCAAGCAATATAGCCAGATCGTACTTATGCCTTAGCTCCATTATGGCTTTTGCTTTTTGCTTGGTTGAGCTAAGGCCTGGAGCTTTTTTAACAGCTCATTTTCGGCTTTTAAGTATTCGTTTTCCAATAGAAGCTCCTCTTCCCTGGTCAAGGGCTTCGAAGATTTCCTTGCCTTTCTTTTTATTGGTGATTTCATCTTTTTTGGTCGTCCTCTAGATTTAGCAATTAAGCCTGCAACCCCATGCATTTCAAAAGCTCTCCGCCAGTTAATAATAACTGACTCGCTCCGTATATTGAACCGGATACAGGCCTGCCTCAAAGATAAGAATTGGTTATCTATTGCCTGTAATACCTTTTGCTTAAAGGCAGTATCATAATGTCGTTTGCCCTTACTAATAAGCCCCGACGATCCATATTGCCGATAGAAACTAACCCAAAGACGAAGGTTGGAGGGATTAAATCCCATCTGCGATGCTACCTCCTTTATTGAGCGGTTGTCTTTAACTACGGCTTCTACACACCGAAGCCTAAATGCATAATTGTACTTGTTTCTCTTTTTCATAAAAATGCCCCCAGAAAGTGTCTAACTTTTTGGGGGCACTGTAATTTCGGAGACTTTTGGAAGTG
>DASPNB010000290.1:0-2552 GCA_035626755.1 Flavipsychrobacter sp. | reverse complement strand
GGAGCGGTATTATCCCAAAGAGAAATACAGAGGATTTAAAGGCGGGAAAGCCGGATTCGTATTGAGCAGTATTTTATCTGCAAGCAGGTACGATATCATTTTCCTGGGCCATATAAACATGGCGATCATCGGTGTGGCTATTAAGAGATTATATCCATCAAAAAAGGTGATTCTTATTACACACGGTATTGATGTATGGAGAGAATTAACTGGTTTTAAAAGCCGGATCCTTAGATCTGCTGACCATATTTTATCGGTGAGTAATTTCACCAGGTCAAAACTTGGTGAGTTGCATGATGTCAGCAGCGATAGAGTAACTGTTTTTCCAAACACTATAGATCCCTTTTTCCCAATGCCGCAATCGCTGGGAAAGACACTAGCGCTTAATCGGCGGTATGGCATTGATGACGGTGATTTCGTCATCTTTACGTTGACAAGACTGTCGGCCACCGAGTTATTCAAAGGTTATGATAAAGTGATCGAGGCCCTGGCACCAATAGTGAAGAAGCATAAAAGAGTGAAATACGTTATTGCCGGCAGATATGATGCTGCGGAGAAAGAGCGTATCGATGGTTTGGTTGCTGAAAATAATTTACAAGGGCATGTTATACTTACAGGCTTCGTCAAAGAGGAGGAACTTGTAGAGCACTATCAGATGGCGGATATGTATATAATGCCAAGTAAAAAAGAAGGCTTTGGTATTGTTTTTATTGAGGCCCTAGTTTGTGGATTACCTGTAGTAGCGGGGAATGCTGACGGGAGCGTTGATGCATTGCTTAACGGCGAATTGGGCACTTTGGTAGATCCGGACAGTGTTGGAGATATCAGGGATGCCATATTGGAGCACGTGGAGAACAACAATCGTGAAGATGAGCAGGAAAGACGGGAGATCAGGCAAAAGACACTTGATAAATTTGCTTTTGACAAATACCGCCAAAGGCTTGAAAATATTATTGCCACTTGTTAGCGTCTGTAAACTAAAGAATTAAACTAGACATGGGAAAAGTAGCGCTTATTACAGGGATTACCGGGCAGGACGGAGCATATCTCGCCGAATTTCTCTTGAAAAAAGGGTATATAGTGCACGGTATAAAAAGAAGGAGTTCCTTGTTTAACACAGACAGGATAGACCATTTGTACCAGGATCCGCATGTGAGAGACAGGCATTTTATTCTCCACTACGGCGATTTGACCGACAGCACCAATATAATTAGGATCATTCAGCAGGCCCAGCCAGATGAGATTTACAACCTGGGCGCTATGAGCCATGTAAAGGTCAGCTTTGAGACACCTGAGTATACTGCCAATACAGATGCCGTTGGAACCTTGCGGATACTTGAGGCCGTAAGGCTGTTGAATATGACCGACAGGGTAAGGATTTATCATGCTTCTACCTCGGAGTTGTACGGTAAAGTGCAGGAAATACCGCAGACCGAAAAAACGCCATTTTATCCTCGTTCACCCTATGGAGTAGCCAAGTTGTATGGTTACTGGATAACTGTCAACTATCGGGAAGCCTACAACATGTATGCCTGCAATGGTATTTTATTCAACCACGAAAGTCCTTTACGTGGCGAAACCTTTGTTACAAGGAAGATCACAAGGGCCGTTGCCCAGATATCGTTAGGCCTGCAGGAAAAATTCTATATAGGAAACCTCGACGCTAAACGTGACTGGGGCCATGCCAGGGATTATGTAGAGGCGATGTGGCTGATGTTGCAGCAAGAGCAACCTGAAGATTTTGTTATTGCTACCGGCATAACAACTTCGGTGCGTGATTTTATCAGGATGGCATTTGCGGAGGTTGGCGCAGAAGTAGAATTCAAAGGCGAAGGTGTAGATGAAAAAGGGGTGATCACCGTATGCCCGGTTGGTGGTAACATGTCGGTGGGCCAGGAAGTGGTTTGTGTTGACCCGAAATACTTCCGGCCTACAGAAGTGGATCTGTTGATAGGTGATGCTACAAAAGCAAAAGAGAAATTGGGGTGGATACCCCGGTGCAGTTTGCCTGAATTGGTGAAGGAAATGGTCACAGCAGATATCGAAGCTTTTACCAAAGAGAAACTTTTAAAGGATGCAGGATATGTGTTTATCCAGCAGCACGATTAAGACCAGATGCGACGAGAAGACAAGATATATATAGCCGGCCATAGAGGAATGGTGGGTAGCGCCATAAAAAGGAAACTGGAAGAGTCCGGGTACGACAATCTTTTATATAAGACCTCTGCTGAGTTGGACCTGCGGGAGCAGGATGCAGTAGCAGATTTTTTTGCGCAGGAAAAACCCGGCTACGTTTTTCTGGCTGCTGCCAAAGTGGGAGGCATACTGGCAAATAACACGTACAAGGCGGAATTTTTGTACGACAACCTGATGATACAAAGCAACGTGATTCACCAGGCCCGTATGCATAACGCGAAAAAGTTATTGTTCCTTGGTTCGTCCTGCATTTATCCAAAATTGGCGCCACAGCCTATGCGCGAGGAAGCTTTGCTTACTGGCCTGCTGGAACCGACCAATGAACCATACGCAATTGCCAAGATAGCAGGTATAAA
>DASPNB010000289.1:0-2123 GCA_035626755.1 Flavipsychrobacter sp. | reverse complement strand
TCTGTGGTTAGGGGCATTAATGGTACCCGGGCGGTTCACTTCACCCAGCACCGTTACGCGGTAGTTGATGATACGGGCTTCCACCACGGGGTCTTTTATATAATCTTTCAGCTTCATGGCCAGGCCATCTTTTACCTGGCGTATAGTTTTGCCACCTACATACATCTTACCAATTACGGGGAAGTCAATGTTGCCGCTTGCGTCTACCAGGTAGCCGTTGGTCTGCAGGTTGCTGCCGCCTTGTGAGTTGGTTTCGCTCACGCTATAGGTGGTACCCCCATCATTAAAGATATTGATCGGGGTCTTTTCAGCTATACTGCTGATAGTCGTCACGTGTATCGCAAGGATATCATCGGGCTGCACCGTCAGTTCCTTTTGTCGCTCTACCCTTTGAGTAAAGTCTGCATTCCGGTTCGGGCTGTTGTCCGAGAAATACACAGACTTCTCATGGGTAGCGCACGACGCAGTCGTTAGCAGGCAGGCAAGCATTATATAGTTAACATACTGACGCATAGTCATTACACTTAATAAAGTGAACAATTTTTATAAATAATATTTTTAATTTGTCAGAGCGTTATCTTGGTAACGTTCCGGGCTCTTGTCTCTTTTCTTTTCTTCCACCAATGCGGATCTGGTAGTTGTTGTTGCGGGAGTTCTCAGTTCCCTTTTTCATATAGCGTGAATTCGCCGGTTAACATCTGAGCCTTGATATTCGGCCGGCGACAATCTTTTAAAGAACTCGGAAAATAGCAGGGCTAAATTTCCAAGGTCGAAGATAGGGTGAAAATGCTTGTAGAGGAAATGTTTTAATGTTATTCCCCTGTTAATATCTTTTGCTTAACTATAAGTAAATTGCTATATCTGAAGCGGGAAAGGACGCGTCCGCTGTATATAACCCCCTAAGGTGCGAGGCGGAACTTGCGCCATTGGTCACCCTCGTAAACGAACAGAATTCTGTCGTGCATTCTGCTGCTTCGTCCCTGCCAGAACTCTAAGCGATGGGGGATGATGCGGTATCCTCCCCAGTGTGGCGGACGGGGTACAGATGCCTTATACTTATCCTCGTACATTTTGTAATTCTCATGCAGTTCCTCTCTAGATGCTATGATCGTGCTTTGCGGGGAAGACCAGGCTCCCAGCTGGCTACCTGTAGGTCTGCTGGCGAAGTACTCATCGCTGAGCGCTTCTTCTACTTTCTCGGTAACGCCTTCTATGCGCACCTGTCTTTCCAGCTCTTTCCAGAAGAAGACCGCAGAGGCGAACGCATTAGAGTCAAGCTCCTGTCCTTTAGCACTATTGTAATTGGTATAGAATACAAAGCCTTTTTCATCCATGCCCTTCAGCAGCACTATCCTCGCATGGGGCTTGCTGTCAGTGTCAACGGTGGCTAATGTAAAGGCATTGATCTCGCTTATTTCGGCCTTGTGCGCCTCTTCAAACCATTGTGCAAAAAATGCTAAAGGATCATCTCCCGTGGTAGCCTCTGTGAGCTCCGCCATTAGATAATCCTTCCTTATTTCTGCAATATTTGGCTTAGTGGACAAACCTTATTTTTTGTCTTCAGACCCCAGGTATTTGGCCATTACATAGATCAGCTCTATGGTCATGAGCAATACAAAGACCCACATGAGTACAGGGCCTACATTCTGATTAACAGCGTCGTAAAATGCGTTGAGCAGTAAATGGTTCATTACCTTGGTAAATTTGTGGCTGCAAGATACAAAACCACGTCATTAATTGCCAGTTTTCCTGTGATTTACCGTTTTTTGTAGCTAAATTTCGAAACGGCCTTATATCTAAAAAATGTTCCTTCGTCATCTCCCTTTTTTAAGAGCAGTCTTGTACTACTCGTTTACTGCCTTCGGGGGGCCACAGGGACATTTGGGCATGATGGTCAAGACTTTCGTGCAGAAGCGGCATGACATTACCGAGGAGGAACTAATAGAATACAACGCCTTCTGCCAGATGATGCCCGGCCCGTCTTCTACCCAAACGGTAATGCTTATAGCCATGAAGAGGGGAGGAATACCCCTGGCTTCGCTCACGCTGCTGCTCTGGATACTCCCGGCCGTGGTGATAATGGGCGCCTTCTCCTTTCTTATCAGCTACTTCAATGCTAAGGA
>DASPNB010000288.1:0-3384 GCA_035626755.1 Flavipsychrobacter sp. | reverse complement strand
GGACTGCAACGCCGGAGTCAAAATCGACCGTGTTGGAAAAGGTGCCTGATATAAAGAGATTGCCAAATGGGTCGAGCTTCCCCTTATTATTTTGCACGGTGTTAAAATCCAAAGCGCCGAAATCACGCAGCCAAATGTTCGTTGCATCCGGAGCCAGCTTTTGAACAAATACACGTGTAGCAACTGCGCCGACAGTATATACATTGCCCGAATTATCTATTTCTACAGACTGACCGGCATCGTAGACTGCGCCGAAGGTCTGCTTTACCCAAATAAAGTCTCCGTTGCTATCGAGCTTTAAAGTGAACGCGTCCCAATTTGAAAGAGCAGTAAATCTCATCTCCACACCCGGGCCGGGATCAAAATCTATCCCTGCATTGCTATTGAAGTTTCCGACTACATATATATTTCCCGCAGCATCAACATCAACATCAAAACCGTAGTCGTTCTCCGTGCCGCCTATTTGTTTTACCCAAACAAACTGGCCGGCAGAATCTAAATGTAGTATGAATATATCATTCATGCCAGCGGAGATCAAAGTATCTGTTCCGACACTCGGATCAAAATCTACAGTATCTTCAAAAATACCTGTGAGGTATATCCCGCCATTTGCATCTGTAATGATAGCGTTGGCATATTCTTCAGCAGTACCTGAGATCTGCCGGGCCCAGATAAGATCGCCGGATGGGGTGAGCTTCTGGATAAGGAAATCGTAGGTTCCGCCCTGCGGAGCCATATTTAACACGCCAGCTCCCGGATCGGCATCTATCGAATCACTGAAGTAGCCAGTTACAAGTACATTGCCTTCGTTATCAAGTGTCATAGCCCTCGCGTCATCGGCGTCGAGACCACTCAGGCTTTTAGCCCAAGAGAAGTTTTGTGCAGTTAGATTAGTGCATAGCAATGTGCATAGCAATGCCAAAAGTGCTTTTTTCATGGGCTGGTTTCTAAATGGTGGTCACCTGGCTACAACGAGCTTTTGCGTGCTTATATTGCCTGCTGAGTTGATTGCAGTAACGAAATAGATGCCGGGCATTTCAATATCAAGGCTGAGATTCTTCGTATGCGGCTGACATTCATAGACTTTTCTACCGAGGGCATCCGTAAGCACCAGCCTGTCAATATTTTTTGATGATGAAATGTGAACAGTACTGTTCGCGGGGTTTGGATAGATGCTTACACCCGCGTGTCCGTAGAATACGTGAACTACCGATGTAGGTATGGTATCGGCTGTGAGTTTTTGCACAAATGCGTCTTTCATACCGCCTGAACTCAGATTAACTACAGGAACTGTAAAATCGAAATCGGCGGTGCCGCTGAAGTTACCGGTTGTGTAAACGTAGCCTCTTTTATCTGCGGCCACACCCACCATTCCATTAGGGCCGACATTCTGGATTGCCCGTGACCAGATGTGAGCTCCGCCGGTATTCATCTTCAGGATATAACCGGTAGTATCTGTTTCCCCTGTGGTAAGAAATTCCTGGGGAAGGGCAGGATTAACATCTATGGAATCGGAGAAAGTTCCGACTGTATAGATATTAAAAGCCGTATCAATGGCCAGGCTGAAGCTATTAGTGTTGGCGCCTTCACTTTTTATTTGCGCAGCCCAGACAAAATCACCGTTGTTATTATGCTTTAGGATAAAGTTATCCGGGCTGGTTGCCGGGCCACCATTAAAATTTAAAGTCGCTCCATCGGTATCGAAATCGATAACACCAAAGAAATTGCCAATGGTATAAACATTCCCTAATCGGTCAAGCGCAATATTGCGTGCTGCGCCGTCGCCCAATATGCCGCTGGTTCCTTTTGCCCAAATGTACTGACCATTGCGATCGAGTTTCAGGATAAAAGGATTGATATTTCCGCCGGGTAAGGTAGATACGCCCGGACCCGGGTCGAAGTCGACCATGTCGGTGTACTGGCCGCAGGCATACATATTGCCCGCTGTGTCAGTAGTGACTGCATAGCAGCGTTCAGAGTTTCCTGAGCCAATCTGGCGTCCCCATTTGAAAGCGCCCGAGCTATCGAGTTTGATAATAAATATGTCCCAGAAACCTGCTGAATTAAAGTTGAGCGTGCCGGCACCGGGGTCAACGTCTGTTACGCCGAAGAAGTCGCCCACAACAAATACGTTGCAGGAATCATCTACTGCAGATGCGCAGCCAAGGTCGCCGGCTATCCCCTGGATGCCTTTTGCCCAGATGTACTGACCGGCGTTATCCAGCTTCAGTGTGAAGCAATTTGCTATGCCGTAGTTGGCAAGATTGACAACTCCGGCACCGGGATCGAAATCGACAGCACCCTGGAACCGGCCCGTAATAATGATATTATTGAGCTTATCCAGCTTAATGGAGTTGGGCCTGTTTTCGGGCGAGGAGCTGCCCATGGAAACAGCCCACACAAAGTTTCCTGACGAGTCGAGCTTCTGGACAAAGATGCTTTTGCCGCCGGTGGTGGCTGTAAGATTAGTGGTTCCTGCGCCGGGATCAAAGTCGACAGTGCCCGTGAAGGTGCCGGAAGTATAAACATTACCGGTATCGTCTACAGCGATAACATGGCCACCATCTATACCGCTGCCACCAAAGGATTTAGCCCATTTGAGGCCCTGGGCAGATGCGGAAGTAAAAAAGAGGGAGCAAGCCAGTGCGCATTGTAAGAACTTTCTCATAAAAGAGGTTTAGGTTGGTTGTCTACTAATTTACAACAAGCATTTGAGTAATTTATATGTTGCCCGGGAAAAGGATCAAATGTGGACAGGATAAAAAAACTCCAAAAAATCGTTTTAGGTGCATTATGATGTGATTTTGGGAAGGTCGTTTGTTGCCAGGCAAGGGATACAGAAGATTATACTACCATTTTGTGGTGAAGACAGGTGAATTATACTACCATTTTAGGTGAATTTTAGGTGAATTTGCTACCATTATACTACTACGATGCTACCATACAGGTTAATAGCTGATGCCGGATACCTGATGCTGGATGGCTAAACGATTACTGCGGAAAGGGTTTGCAGGTATGTCAAAGAACTCGCCGAATGTTTCGGCGGACTGTTATAACAAAGATACGACATGAAGAGAGGGGGATGCAAATTTAGTTTTGCACAGAGGGTCCTATATCCAAATTCATTGCCCTGGTACTGCCCTGTAATGCTGCGCAGAGACATGGAAGGGACGGAAATGCTGAGCGCGAGAAAACGGTGCGGGGAGCGTAGGGGAAAGGGCCGGGTAGCCCCTACGGGGCATGTTGTTATTGTTGAGGGGTTCTACAAAGCGGTAGCACCTACGGCGCATGCTCTATCGATGCTAGTTTACAATAAGTTTTTCGGTGGTTACATTATTACCGGAGAAAACAGTGATGAAGTATATGCCCGGAGTCGCGATATCT
>DASPNB010000287.1:0-3264 GCA_035626755.1 Flavipsychrobacter sp. | reverse complement strand
GGCCTGATAAATTTTACCGTTATTCAATCTTTTAGTACGCTAAGCAGCTATTTTCTCTTAATCGAAGGTTTTACAATAATAGCACTATCGCTATACACTTATTACAAGATGCTACTTGAAAATGATGAATTGTATTTAACTCGGCATCCACATTTTTGGTTTGTGACCTTTCTTTTATTCTTTTGGAGCCTCACCTATATGAATTGTGGTCTATACGAAATAATGATAGAGGAAGCATACGATTATCTATGGCTGCCCCATCACGCGATTTTTTTTGCTAGCGTTATTATGTACTGTGGCATCGGAATAACTTTTATTTTTTACAAACAAATGAAAAACAGCAATGAATAGCCAACACTTGGTGGGTGCGTTTATTGCGGGAACATTAGTGCTGACGTTGTTCGGCTTCTTCCTAGCGATATATCTTATCATCCAGAAAAGCAAACAGAACCGTTTTGCCTTGGAGAAACAGAAGATAAAGTTTGACTATGTGAACCAGATATTGCGCACCGAATTGGAGGTGAGTGAGAATACTATGAATCAAATATCGCAGGAAATACATGATAACGTGGGGCAAGTACTGTTTCTTGCGGAAATGAATACTTCGGTCCTTGCCACGGTTGTCAGAGATGAAAAAGCCACACTGCTGCTAGCAGATACTGGCAAGCTGGTGAGGCAGGCCATGAGCGATCTGCGTAGCATCAGTCACTCGCTAAGCAGCGAGCAGGTAAAACAGACCGGCTTAGTAGAAGCACTAAAGGCAAGTCTAAGTCAGGTGCAAAAAGCAAAAGAAATAAAGTGTCTGTTCCAGGTGTCCGGTGACCATCTGGACATAAGCCCTGAACGAGAACTCATCATCTTTAGAATTGCGCAAGAGGCAATCAGTAATATACTCAAGCATGCAGAAGCGTCGGCAATAGATCTGTTGCTGGAATATAAGACGGGATGCCTACTCATGACACTTAAAGACAATGGCAAGGGATTTGAGATGGCCGAGGGCGATAAAAAGAAAGGAATTGGCTTTATAAATATGCAGCAAAGAACCAAGGTGCTGAATGGAACTCTAAAAATTGAATCGGCCCCTGGCGACGGCTGCAAGCTTACCCTTCTAGTAAATGCCTAATGAAAAGGCACTATGCCAAGGCGAAGCGCAAACAATGCGAGACTGACGCGACTATTGACTTTAAACTTCACGAACAGACTGTCTCGGTAACTTTCGACGCTGCGAGCCGAAATACCCATCTTCTCACCTATCTGCACATAAGTTAGATCGGAGCATACATATCGAAGCACCTGTACTTCCTTTTCGCTTAATGCCGGAGACTGCTGACTCTTAGTCTGGATTGCATGAAACAACTTGTTAGAGATAAGATCGGAATAATAACTGCCAGTATCGTAAAGTGCTAAAAGTGCCTTTTTCAACTGACCTGAATTGTCACCTTTGAGTATGTATCCATCTGCGCCATTGGCTATCATTTTCACCACACAGAACTCATTATCGAGCATCGTGAGCGCAAGTATTTTTATTTCCGGCCACCTTCCCTTAATTGCAGCCACCGTATCATAACCATTCATGACGGGCATGCTTACATCGACCACACATATGGCGGGCATGGAAACTGCCCTCTCTATTTTCTCTAGCAGCTCTTGTCCATTGCCTGCCTGTATGACGACCCTGAAGCCTTCGAAGCTTTCTATCAAGGTACTCAGACCCATGCGGACCATTTCGTGGTCATCGGCAATTGCTATGTTAATCCCAGTCATAAGAGACAAGCGGTGCTGAATGATAAGTAATTGTGTAGCAAAGCTATACGATATATCGGTAATTGCATAATACTCAGGTAAAGTACTCTTACTTTTTATAGAGTGGGAGTATGGATAAAAACCAGGAACAGGAAAAAAACCGGCTAATGCCGGTTTCAGTTTTTATAGTGGCAGGACCTGCCGGGGGCTGTGATTTCTTCGACAAACATATCACAATCAATTAAGAAAAAATATGGTTAAAAAACGGGAAAAGCACCGTTTTCTAACCATTGACATTTTTGTCCAAACTTCTAACTTTTACATCTAAAATTTCATTAACCCATTTTCATCATTCTCTAAAAATCACACACTATGCTTGACTTACTTTGGCCCCTCATCAAATGGGGGCTCCTGATCTACATCATCTGGGCGTTCATCAGAGCAGCAATAGCGCCTAATCGCAAATTCGAAGCCCTTCGATCCGCTTGGTACCACCTCTTTGAGGAACAAAGCTTCTCCTCCAAAGACTTTTATAAATCCGTCACCGCCAAAATAGAGGCAAAAGGAATTAAAGGGGCGCAGATAGATATGATATCCTACGGCGAGGAGTGGTTCCTATCCGGCAAACGGATCTATCTTCAAATCCTCCGAGACGATTCCCTGTTTCTCGTCTGCGCGGCACCGTTCGGACCGGACTTCTTTGTTAGTTACCGATCAGGCGAGCCTTTTGACAGATGGCGCTCGGTCTTTATTCACTTACCGTTTGTTGGAAAATACTTGGAACGGGCATATACCCACCGGACCTTTTTTCAGATAGACACCGACACGATGTTCCGGGAGCTGGTTCATCAATGTGTGTTAAAGACCATAGACGAACTCACTAGCGCAAGCGGTATCAGGCAACTAAGCGAACCTGAACGCCGCTTGGTTGAACTTCCCCTGAATACCTATGACATCTAAGAATGAACGTTCCTGTAGCTGAACGTTTAACCGCTCAATTCTATAACTGGGAACTCCGGGGTCGGGGTTGGCATTCATTTGAGCTCTCTGTAGACCTCGAGCCACCGTTTTACCCGTTCTTCCATCATTCAGTACCGAGCCCTCCCCACCAAGACGATGGGTACCGCCCAACTCTACTGGCCAGAGTTGCTGACGTTCTCTTTGGAAAGCCGAAAGAAGAGGAACAGCCAATAGATGAAGACCTCCCATTTTCCGCATACCCGTTTAAGCGAACTGAGGGAATAGCCACATTTTCCCTGGCCGTACCAAAAGACTATGACGTCGGTCGTGAAGAAACCCACCAGCTCTTGGTCATGCTGTCCAATAGCCGGTACCCGGTCAGTTTCGAGATACTAGCTGACCGAAAGACTATTACCCTTCAGTTCGTCTGTCAGCGACCAGATGCGCCGTTCCTTAAAAGACAGATAGAGGCCTACTTCCCTGGCTGTATCATTACCGAGCAGAAAGACCACCTTGAGACCGTTCTGCAAGACGGCATGGTACATATCCAGGAATACGGAC
>DASPNB010000286.1:0-13388 GCA_035626755.1 Flavipsychrobacter sp. | reverse complement strand
AAAAACTAAAGTGTGCCTTTACGATAGTGTAGGTTTCTTTAAACTTTCCCTGGAGCAGCATTTGCAGGCCCGCTACCCCGTCGAGGATGAAACGCAGAGGGAACAGCCATAGCAAGGTGCTTGACCTTTCATTTTTCAGTAGTAGAATCAGGTTGTTTCGGAAATTATAGAATAACTTCTGTGGACTGCCATAGCTTATAACGCTGCCGCCTACGTGATAGACAGTTGATCCAGCGACATATCCAATCTTATAGCCCGCATTCTTCAGCCGCCAGCACAGGTCTACTTCTTCCATATGGGCGTAAAACTCATCATCCAGTCCGCCTACCTTGTGATAAAGGTCTGCGCGCACCATCAGGCAGCCGCCAGATGCCCAAAATATCTCAATATCATCATTGTACTGACCGTGGTCCTTTTCAATAGTATGAAAAAGGCGACCACGACAGAACAAGTAGCCCCACTTATCCTTAAAGCCTCCTGCAGCGCCTGCGTATTCAAAATACTCCCTATCCCTCCAATAGCGAATCTTGGGTTGACAGGCTGCCAGGCCCTGGTAGCGCTGCATAGCATTGTAAAGAGGAGGATACCAGCCTTCGGTTACTTCAAAATCGGAACTAAGAAGAATGTAATATTTCGCATGAATCAGCTTCAGGGCATCCGCGTAGCCGGATGCAAACCCATAATTCGTTCCTATCTGCAACGTCTTAACAGTAGGGAAATTGTCTTTTACATATTGAAGCGTATCATCTGTAGATGCATTATCTACAACAATAACCTCGTAGCCGGAGGCTGCCTCAGCAACAATTAAAGGGAGAAAAAGCTCGTGCCACTTTTTGCCATTATAGCTAAGAACAACAACGGCGGTATCTTGGGCACAGTTAATCATTGCTTGAGTAGCAAATGATTATTTATACTTAGGTTCGTAAAGCGTATTTTCAGGAACTTCTACATTCTCGTTGCTTTGGTACTTATGCGTCCAGAGATTGTAGCAACCAGCCCAGGAGAAGATGAAAAAGCCTAAGAAGAACAAAACGAACAAAAAGCGTGATTTAGAAGGCTTATTAAGCTCTATGTCTGCAGGATTATCTACGTGTGTTGACTGATTTTGATGTTGCATGCCCTTAAGGATGAATTTGCGCTGACAAAAATAATAGTTTTAGACCAAAATCATAATATTTTTACAGCACTGTCGTTTGTGTAGCGTTAGTAATTATGCGTCAATATATTAATTGGAAAACATATTTAATACTTGTTGCGCTTGTCATCGTCACGGCCACACTGTATTATACTAACCAGCTTGCCCGCAATCTGAGCCTGGAAGAGAAGAATCGTGCTGAATTGCTAATAAAAGCCTTAAGGGCATTAAATACGGCTTCGGAAGCCGATGTGTCGTTTGCTCTTGAAGTGGTAACAAATAATACAACTACACCTCTCATAATAACCGATGATAAGGGAAACATCAGCCAGTTTATCAATATAGATACCTCCGGTATCAAAAATGGCGATGCATTACTTAAAGACAAGCTGGAAGAGTTTGGGGATGAACACCCACCTCTTATTTCAAGCTTCGGATCGGGAGAAAATCATATATACTATGGCGACTCGTATCTTCTCAGGCAACTCAGGCTTTTTCCTTATGTGCAACTTACGATCATCATACTTTTCCTTGTTGTCGTATTGATTGCACTTAGCATCGCACATCGCTCTATACAAAACCAGGTTTGGGTGGGCCTGTCAAAGGAAACGGCTCACCAGTTAGGTACTCCGCTCAGCTCGCTGGTTGGGTGGATAGAATTACTCAAAGAGCATGAGCAGAATAAGGAGGCCGTGGCGGAAATGGAAAAGGATGTAGACAGGTTGAAGCTTGTTGCTGATCGCTTCGGGAAAGTGGGTAGTGTACCCAAACTGGAAGAAGAGAACCTGGTAGTGCGTCTCTCCAATATGGTTGATTACATGCAGAAAAGAGCTCCGTCCAAGATAGAGATAGCCTTGTTTTCGAAGGAAGATGATATCAGGGTAAATATGAGCGGGCCGCTTTTCGATTGGGTGATAGAAAACCTTATACGAAATGCCCTTGACGCTATGCACGAGAAGGGGAGTATTAGTATTTACGTCAGCAATCATCCGCACCAGGTATGGATTGACGTGAAGGATTCCGGTAAGGGTATTCCGGCTCACCAAGTGAAGAAGATATTTAATCCAGGGTTTACCACAAAGAAAAGAGGCTGGGGGCTCGGTTTGTCTCTGTCTCGACGTATTATTGAAAAATATCATCACGGTTCCATTTTCGTCAAGCATTCAGAGCCTGGAAAAGGCACCACTTTCCGGATTATTCTCAGGCGCTGATATGGTTCCTAACAATATGCCGTCCTAATTGATTTTTACCTTTTAATTTTTGAATTTTCAATTACCTTTGCAATCCTTAAAGATGCGGCGGTGGCGAAACTGGTAGACGCACTACTTTGAGGTGGTAGCGCCTTTAACGGGCATGGGAGTTCGAATCTCCTCTGCCGCACTTAACAGATGGACGAAGCTTTTTCGTCCATTTTTGTTTATGGCTACCGGGGATTTATAAGAATACTTTCTATTCTTGATTCACATCCTAAACCTATGCAGCAAAAGAGTACACTCAAAATAGGCGCGTATCTTTCCCTGGCAATTTTTGGGCTTCTGTTGTATGGGGCAATCTACTTCTACGCTGAGCGCATGTTCTTTGCCGACAGCTCTCCTATTGCATTCCAAGCTATTAACGAAGAAAAACTGCAAATACAACAATATCGTTTCGGGGCTTTCATCACCCAGATGGTACCTATCCTAGGTGCTAAGATCGGTTTGTCAGTTAAAAATATATTGATAGCATATTCTGCCAGCTTCAACGTTTTTTATCTCTTTGTTGCGGCGTTAATGCTGTTTGTTTTCCGCAATTACCGCTTGGTGATATTATACGCGTTTTACTGGACCCTTGTTACTACCTACACCTTTTTCTGGCCTAACAATGAAGTGCATCAAGGTATAGCTTACATGTTCCTGTTGTTCTCCCTACTTAAATGGTTAGGTGAGAAAAAGGTGAATTTTGTTATATCCGTGCTAAGCCTGTTGCTCTTGGGCAGTACGGCAATATTTTGCCATCCGCTGGTTTTACCTCCTTTGTTTTTCCTCTGGGTTTATCTTATTGCCGAGAAAGATCACTGGTATTACAACAGGCAGCAAACAATTATCCTCAGTTTGGTGCTGATAGTTGTTGCAGTAACTAAAATGTATGTTAGCCAGGTTTATGCAGGCTACGATAAGGAGTTGTTGGGAGGCGTAGGAGGCCTTTCATTGTCTGCCGTTTCAGGAGTTTTTTCTTCACAGTTGGCTAAAGATATTTTCCATTTTGCTTATGTAAACTATTGGATTTTGCCCGTGCTTGGTGCGGCAGGTATTATCACTTTGCTTGTCAAACGCCATTTCTTTCTAGCGGTTTGGACATTTGGTTGTGCCCTGTTGTTTTTCATTTTACTATGCCTGACCTTCAAGGGTTATTCTGAATTTTATACAGAAAGCGAGATAATGCCGGGTATTGTAATACTCACGGCACCTTTCGTTTTTGTGACACTTAAGTTAATGCGAAGTGGATTTGTGGCAATACTCCTGCTCTTAATATTTGGCCTACGCATCCAGCATTTTATCGAAACAAACGGCCATTTTTCATTTAGAGTACAGCATTTAGCTAACATGGTTGCTAAAATGAAAGACAAAAATCTTACAAAAGTTGTCCTTGTAAAGAGCGATACCAATGTAGAATGGCGGTGGATGGTAGAGTGGGGCTTTGCAAGCGAAACAATAATGATTTCCGCTGCCAATTGGGATAAACCCGTTCGGCAGTTTGTAATAATGGCTCCTGGAGAATTGGAAAAGCGATTACCGAAAAACAATTCGGACGTAATCGCTTGCTTTAGTACCTGGCCTATTGAAAAGGTGAATATGACTCACTTTCAGTTCGATACCACACAGCCCTATGCAGTTTTATCTTACGAAGAGTTCATTAAGTAGGCAGCGGCGGGCTATATATTTACTCTTATTCCTAAACTGATCGGAACATTGTTGATAGCGCTCTTGAAATCTGTGTTATTCAAAACCCCGCCGGTATATTTTATGAGATAGTAACCCGGGGTAGCTTCGAGGGTAAAACTAACCGTGTTGCTCACCTCAAGCATATAGCCCAGTTGTAAACCCGCATTGAAGCCCTTGGCATCATTATACATTTTTGCTTGTATAGAGTCGGTTTTTGCGAGCGCATTCTCACTGAGTAGCAATCCCAGGTGCAAACCGGCGTAGAACTTCTGTACGGGCTTTTCGTTGAAGCTCTTTATGGTAAAATACTTATTAAAGAAGAAGGAAAAACAAAAAAGCGGATTGGCATAATGAGCAGTAAAATAATTGCCTTTAAACGCTTGCTTTTGACCTGGCAGCGGTTTAGTAGTCACTACTTTTGACGCCACTCTCAACATAGACGCACATTCACCCACTTCCCAGCTTTTCCCTAACTTAATAGCAAGGGTGCCGCTTACATAGTAAGAGTTAAGTTCTCTTTCTCCATATTTATTCACAAAACCGGGGTTGCCCATGAACGCATATCCTCCGCTGGCTCCTAAACTTACTTTTTGTGAATGCGCGTAGATAGGTAGCAGTAATAAAACTGTTAGTAAGTATTTCATTATCCTCTGGCTAGTAATGGGGACAAGATAATACAATAAAAAATCACATACAATTGCTTTGCAGTACACAAAAAACGAAGCCCTGATCAAGGGCTTTTATTAATGCTATTTTGTGCTCTTCAATTTATCTTTGAAAACTTTTTTAAACTTGTCGAGCTTTGGTTTAACCACAAATACGCAATACCCCTGGCTGCTGTTCTCGTTATAGTAGTTTTGGTGATAATCCTCAGCCTTATAAAATTTAACGAATGGCTCTATCGTAGTCACCACATCTTTACTATAGGCTTGTTCTTCGTTCAGTTTTCTCTTATAGTCTTCGGCTTTTTTGCGCTGTACTTCGTTGTGATAAAATACCGATGAGCGATACTGCGTGCCTACATCGTTTCCTTGTCTGTTCAGTTGGGTAGGATCGTGGGCAACCCAGAAAGCAGCCAGCAGTTCGTCAAAGGATATCTTCGAGGGATCGTAGTATATATTCGTTACTTCGGCGTGTCCCGTAGTACCGGTACAGACATCTTTATATGAAGGGTTTTCTACATGCCCTCCTGTGTAGCCTGATTCTACTTTCTCTACACCTTCCAGTTGCTGAAACTGGGCCTCCGTACACCAGAAGCAGCCGGCACCAAATGTTGCAGTATCAATCCTCTTTTCCGATCCACCTGTTCTTTGTTCATTCATAGATTTAAATGTTTTCGACTGTTCGTATTTGCCATTGTCCTGCGCACATGCGGCCAACTGCATCGACAGCAAGGCCACAACCAGGCTAATTTTCAGTATTTCCCTCATTTTCTTTGTTATTTACAAACTATATACTGATAAAAGGGCTGAAAGGTTTTCGGTAAAATTACGGATATCGCCGCTTTAACATGCCTTTATAAAATATATAGGCCCACCGAAAAAAACTTTTTGAAAATCGACCGCTTAGTATAATTTTGCGCCCGGAGAGATGGCAGAGCGGTCGAATGCGGCGGTCTTGAAAACCGTTGACTGTCAAAGGTCCGGGGGTTCGAATCCCTCTCTCTCCGCCGGAATGCATAAAGCCTTGTAAATCAATAGTTTACAAGGCTTTTTTATGCTAACAATTTCCTCCTGGGCCTAAAATTTAGAAAAGCTTTAATCGGACCATAATTAACTGACTTATGAGTTTGCCATTGTAATATTATTAGAAAACGAGAAGGCACTGCTTAAAGAAGTTTCAAAAATGGAATCGGCAAAACACTACCTTCAAATAATATACCTGGCTCCCAAACATGACACATCGGTACTAAAGCTCAGATTTGTTTCACAGCCGTTCTCTTTCATTTTTCTAATTGCAGGAGAAAATAAGTATCACCTTATTTGGGAAACTCTCGACAACGAAGAGGCTACTTACTTATGGGATATTTCCAAAAGACGGGGAGTCTTTACGTATAGCAATTAAAGAAATTGAAATCAACATGAATGAAATGAAAGAAACTGGCAGAAGTTCATATATCAAAAATGCACCAGACTATTTTAGTAGAATTATTCACGATTACTTTGACAAAAAGAAGGGGTTTATTCAATGGATAGGTATTCTGGAAGAAAGACTAATATAACATAAGCTGCAATCGCTAAAATTTTGATTTCCATACTTTGACTCAAGTCAAATCTTTAGTCGTTTTAGTTTGTCATTGACATTACTAACATACGCGGTCTTGGCAGAATCAGATAAGAAAGAACCTGCAACTAGCGATATAATTTCATTTCGTTTTACTTCGAAATCATCTAAAATTCTCCTGGCTCGTCTTTCAACAATCCCAAGTCTCCTGGACAATTCTATAAAATTATCTCGTCTATAATGACCATATATTGAATAATATTCAGAGTTGATGTCTCCATCATATAAGTCAAGTGCGGTATCTGACTCTTGTGGAGTATGTATAACCGTACTCATAAGATCATATGCCGGGCTAAGTTCATACTCCTCATCTTCTTTTCTTATTAGTGAGAAGTTTTTCAAATGAGCATCTCCATTTGAGACGACGTAATTGAATACTACCAGCTGGAAAAATTTTTCAAGTGCCGGCATTGAGGCAGCTACAAATTTTTTAATTAGTAATCCTATTTCCTCATAAGTCCCATCATATTTAAAAGTGTCTCCATGACTAGCTTTTGTCCTATTTGTAAGCTGAGCAAAATCTTCCTGCAAATATTTTTCACCATTGGGTTTGATATCAAAACGCCTTGTAATATATGCAGGTTGTCCATCCTTAAATTGTATAAGTGCGTTAGCTGCAACGTTGTTCAGCTATCTGCATAGTTAGATGCTCATTTTCAGGTACATCATCGAGATTCACAAGTTGTTTTGAAGGAGGGATTGGTTTTAAAATATATTGACCATTTTTTTCAGTTAGTTTCAATGAGCGTTCTTCTATTCGGAGTGAGTATTTCAGTTGTACTCCTGAGATCGATAACCTTTTTGAATGTTCCTGGAACTTAACAATATTATCTGCTTTTGGTGCATCAAACTCCAAAATGCAATTGATCTTTGTTTTATCAAATAGTTTTTCCCTACATGACAAACAATAACCTGTTTTTACTTCAGTATAACAACCCAAACATTTCATCATCTTCTGGTTTAACTGTAATTGCTCCTATTGTTTCATTTCTTGCTGTTAGCAAAAGCCTGGTAAAATCATCGTTCTCATCAATCTTATATAACCTACATTGAATATCTTTATTAATCCCCTCTGAAAGTAACCCATAAAAGAAGGAAAACATTTTTGCTGAATGATAAACTTGCTGAGTTTTAGGGAGTGTCAAGCTGATTGGTGGATATTCCTGATTATTAAAATAATCGTTTTCATAAGTAAATAGAAACTTTCCATTATTATCTTTTTCAATAAAACCAGCCAATATCCCATTATTATAAACAAGCCCTTTCATTATTCAACCTTTTTAATATCCACCGTTATCTCTAGACCGAGTACTTCCAGTATTTTTTTTAGAGTGCTTAATGACGGGTTACCTATACCATTTTCTATTAGATAAATGGTTTTAGTAGTAAGGCCTGTCATTTCTGAAAGGTCTTCTTGTTTTAAAGCGAGTTTTTCGCGTCTAATTTGTATAATATTTCCTATTTGTTCCTTATTCATCAGAAATAAAATACTGATTCTTTGCAAAAGTACATGATTATTTCATGAAAATCATTGAAGAGGAATTATATTACTGATAATATTGTTTTCCGAAAAGAATAACCTCTAAAAGTTAAAATCAGAAGTATAATTCTGAAATGTCACTTATTGTGTTCCTTTCGTTAGATCAATTCCTATGCTCATAAATGGCAAATAAACCCTGTAAACGTGATTTCCGCATCAAAGAAAAGTAGCCCCTTACGCTTCTATATTGCTCAACCTCCCGCTTTTAGCGCTTTTTAACTTATTTGAATTGATCGTGTTGTAATAGGTATTGTATTATTGTTCAGCATTTTTGTAGATTTATATAAACCCCACCCTTTGTTTAATAGAAAACTAATTCGGATCATTATTCCCGGCCTTATTGTTCTTATTCTATGGAGTCAGGCTGGATCAGTCTTAATTCATGTCTGTCAATCGTTTCATTATCACAAAATACGCACGGCTGGCGAACGGAATCCTTTCAGGGACACTATTCATGTATCTTCTAATTCTGCAAAGCAGATAAGCTGGGTAAAAAAAGACGAAATAATATATAATGGTCGGATGTTCGATGTAAAGAGGGTGATCTTGCAGGACGGGGATATTTTATTTGTTGGCCACTACGATATAAAAGATGACAACCTGATATCGGCTCTCACTTCGTTCTTTGATCCCGCCCGGCACAGTCAGAAATCCCATGACGACGTTAACTTTGTCTTCTTCATGTTAGAGGCTGTGATACCCGCCTGCTATGAAAAGACAAGTATTGTCTTCGATGATGACCAAATTCCACCGTTCGGATTCTATTCCTCGTTCTACGACTTCCATTCTAACAAAAGGGCCTTTCAGCCTCCGGAACGATCTTTAATTATATAAGATTGGTATTTCCACCTCGTGAGAGGGCCTTTTTCGCTATTTTAAAAAGTCAATAATATGCAATTGAGAGCAACTCTATTGTCCCTCTGTGTCATGTCGCCTATGCTGGCACTGGCACAATCGGACACAACATCGATATTACTCGATGAAACAGTTATCGGCGCTAATAAGTTTGAAGAAAATAAGAAGAATGTAGTGCAGAAGATACAACTGCTAAAGAAAAAAGACATTGAATGGATTATGCCTCAAAACTCCGGTTTGTTACTGGAGCAAACGGGCAACGTATTTGTACAGAAAAGCCAGATGGGCGGTAGCAGCCCTGTTATACGCGGGTTCGAGGCCAACAGGATACAGCTGGTGATAGACGGTGTACGAATGAATAACGCGGTTTATCGCGCGGGTCATCTCCAAAACGTGATCACTATCGATAACAACATGATAGAAAGCGTGGAGATACTCTACGGACCGGCTTCTACGCTCTATGGCAGCGATGCTCTTGGTGGTGTTGTGGTTTTCAATAGCTTAAAACCTAAACTGGCTGGAGACAAAAAGATAAATACGCTTGGTAATGCTATGGTTCGCTATAGCTCTGCCAACAACGAAATGACTGGCCACTTCGACTTCAACGTCGGCGGCAAAAAATTTGCCTCACTTACATCAGTTACCTACAGCAAATTTGGCGACCTGAAAAAAGGCGACAATGCTACGGCTGGATATGACAGCCTGGGTAGAAGGTATGAATACGTTGAAAGAGTTGGCGATGTTGACAGTATTATGGTGAATGACAACACTAACCTGCAGCGACAAAGCGGTTATAGCCAGGTGGACATACTGGAGAAACTGCTTTACCAGCAAAGTGATAAGGTCAACCACCAGTTGAATCTGCAATATTCTAACAGCTCAGATGTACCAAGATACGACCGTCTGACAGACCGCAGGTCAGGAAAATTGCGTTGGGCAGAATGGTACTATGGCCCGCAGGAGCGCTTGATGGCTTCTTATCAGTTCAATGCTAAAAACCTGGATGGCGCTTTCGATGAAATTAAAGGAGGTGTAAACAACCAGGTAATAGAAGAGAGCCGCCAGCAGCGCGAAAGGGGTAAGACTGAATTACAGAGCAGGGTAGAGAACATACATGTGCTTGGCTATAACATAGACGCGCGCAAGTTTATGGGCAACCACGAACTGACCATTGGTACCGACGGGCAGCACAATACCGTTAAGTCTGCTGCAACAGGAACGGATATTGTTACGGGCGAAGTTGCACCCATCGATACCCGCTATCCCGATGGTGGAAGTACTATGTTCCTGGCAGCAGTATACGCACAGCACATTTTTAAGATCATTCCTGATAAATTGGTATTGAACGACGGTATTCGGGTAAACTACGTGAGCCTGAATTCAAAGTTTGTAAATAAGACTTTCTTCCCTTTCCCCTATAGCGAAGCTTCACAACGGAATACAGCGCTCAGTGGTAACTTAGGTTTGGCCTTCACACCCGGTAGGAATTGGAGGTTTACACTTGGCGGCTCTACCGGGTTCCGTGCTCCAAACGTAGATGATATCGGTAAGGTGTTTGAGTCGGCCGGGGGAGAACAACTCGTTGTTCCCAATCCCGGTCTGAAACCTGAATATACCTACACAGCTGATTTGGGCCTGGCTTTCTTTGCCAATAACAGGATTAAGATTGAAGTCAATGGTTTCTATACCTGGTTCAGGAACGCTATGGTGCTCGATAAGTTCACCTTAAACGGTGAAGAGACTGTCATTTACGATGGAGATACAACGGCTGTTGTAGCCTATCAAAACAAAGCAGAAGCCTATGTGCACGGAGTTAATGCTGGCGTCACAATTTATATTGTCAAGGGTCTGAGTCTGCACAGTACTATCAACTACACGTATGGTAGATTCTTTGATCCGGCTACCAGCAAAGAAGTACCTCTGGATCACATACCTCCTGTTTTTGGCAAAACCAGTATTATGTACACCGCGGGTACCGTCACAGGTGAGTTCTTCGTAATGTACAATGGTTGGAAACGCATAGCCGAGTATAATCCGTTCGGTGAAGACAACCAGCAGTACGCTACTCCAGACGGTATGCCCTCATGGTATACACTTAATATCAGGGCAGGATACAAGATCGGCAAGCATCTTGGCGTTCAGGTAGCTGTTGAAAACATACTCGATCAGAGTTACCGTTGTTTTGCTTCGGGCATCAGTGCTCCCGGCCGCAATTTCGTTATTTCATTGAGAGGAAATTTGTAGAATATTATCCATTATTTTTTAAGCCGCATTGTAGTGTCAATGCGGCTTTTTCTTTTAAGTGTTAAACCAGCCACCCTTGTGTGCCATATTAATAGCTTCTGCACGTGAACGGATATGTAGTTTTTCGTAGATGTTAGCTATATGTTTCCTGACAGTTAACACGCTAAGCCCTAGTTCTGCTGAAATTCGCTTCGCATCCCTTCCGCTCACTAAGTGTTGCAGAATTTCCTTTTCTCTTTCTGTAATATTTATAGGCACTGTCGACTCTTTTGGGCCCTCAGAAGCCTGTGTAGCTTTCCCGAGCAGGCTAAGCGCCTTACGCGCTATGGCAGGGCTCATAGGCGCTCCCCCGTGTTCCAGCACGTTTACTATCGCTTCTTTTATAACCGATGCAGGTTCATGCTTTAGCAGGTAGCCGGAAGCTCCTGCCTTTATTGCTTCAAATATTTTATCCTCATCATCAAAAACAGTCAGTACCAGGAAGTGGACGGAGGGGTAAAGGATGTGCGCTCTTGCTATACTTTCTATACCGTTCATTATTGGCATCTCTATGTCCATAAATACAACTGCCGGCATTTTATCTACTGGCAAGCCCTTTAGTTGTGCCAGGCATTCCTCCCCGTTCTTGGCCATAAAAACAAGGTTGACGCCAGCTAGGGTTTTTATCTTCTGGATGAAGCTATTTCGGTTCACCGCGTTATCTTCAGTAAGTGCTATGTTTATTTGTTCACTCATATTATTCTGGATGAATGTTCACAATAGTTCCTTTGCCGTTATTATCCGTCCACGATAGTTGCCATTTATTGCCTTTTGCCCGCGTTTGCATATTATGCAGTCCGTCGCTGCCTTGTATCTCCTTCGCTCGCTGCATGCCTTTTCCGTTATCACTAATACTTATTTTCCAACTGCCGTTGCTACTTATACATACGCTAACTTCATCGCCATTACTATGTTTCACTGCATTCGTTACACCCTCCTGCACAATACAAAACAGGTGGTAGGCCTGCGACGGAGACAATAACAGGTCGTTATCAATGTGTTCGCTTACTTCCATACTTATGTCAGGGTAACTTGGCTGTATCCGTTGCAGGAATATCTTTACCCGGTCGCTGAGGGCAGTCAACGAAAGAGTATCTTTTTTCAGTGCCCATATTGTATCGCTGAGCTGCGATACCATTGTTTGTGCATTTGCTTTTAGCTCACCCATCGCTTTTTCCTGCTCCCCGTCTTTTTTCAATGCATGGTCAATATTAGAAGCTATGGCAGCAGCATACACACCCAGATTATCATGAAGGTCGGCCGCTATTCTTTTTCGTTCGTTCTCCTCGGCCTCTTTCACTGCATCATTAGCCTTCCTTCTTTCCTCCTGCATCAGTAGTTCAATTCTCAGCTTCTGTTTCTTACGGTAATTTCTGAAGGTGATGATAGAGAACACCCCTGTTACCAACAATACCCCCAGGGCACTATAGAACAGGTAATTCTTCTGCACCAGTGAAAGTTTCTGCCTGATGATGATATTCTCTTTTTTCTGCAGCTCATAGCTCGCTGTTATAGAGGCAAGGTCTGCAGCCGCATTCTGGCTATACAGTGAATCATTGAGGGACAACAAGGTCTCAAGGGTTTTACCATATGCTTCCTTATCCCCGGCGGCCTTGTAATTCTCTGCAAGTGCGTTGTAGAGCAATCGTAGCTTGCTGTTGAGACCATATTGACGGGCCATCTCAATGCCTTGAAGGCATAGCGTTATTCCTTTCTGTGGGTCGCCATTGTGTGCGTAGTATGAGGCAAGCTGCGATATATCTGAAACAATATAGAACGGATCTCCCACTTGTTTGCGAAGTGCCAATGCCCTGTTCAGAGGTGCTTCTGCTTTTTGCGCCTGTCCGGCATCTATATAAATGCTTGCCTCAATATTAAGAGCATTGGCAAGCGTTGCCAGGTCTTCGTTTTGTTCTGCTGTCGCGATCGATCGCTTTATATATATTGCTGCCGAATCATTTCTGCCGACAGAGTTTTGCACCGCAGCGATATTCGATAGTGTATTATTCAGGTACCTGCTATATTCATTGCGTGTGTCCATAGCCATTGCTTCATGAAAGAAGTGCAGAGCATCGGGATACCGTCCCATTTCCATGTACGCCCATCCGATGCCATTGGTTGCCAGTATCTCAAAACCACGGTCGTTGTTCTTTTCGGATGTATGCCGTAGACGATAATATTGTTCTATCGCATCTTTGAATTCTCCCTTCCTTATCAGCAGGTTGGCTCTTGTGCCCAGGAACATCCTGTAAGCTTGTATGTTCTGTAGATTACGCTCTTCCATTTTGTTCAGGAAGCTCACTGTGTTAGAATAGGCGCTGTCTATGGCCCCCTTTTTTAACAGCGAACGGGTAACGTAATAGTCCGCTTT
>DASPNB010000285.1:0-8976 GCA_035626755.1 Flavipsychrobacter sp. | reverse complement strand
AGTTTCCAGTTTGTAAATGTCTGCAGCGTCTTTGGTTGCTGTTGCTTCGTCTACACCCATCAGCTTCAGCAGCTCCACCTGGTATTTCTTGTAAGCCTCGCGGATCTTGGCTGTATTCTCGTCAGTCTTGAAGTAGTAATCCCGATCGGGCAGGCCAATACCACCCTGGTAGAACTGCGCTATAACCTGCGTAACATTCTTGTCATCAGGACCTATACCCATGCCATACAATTCGCTCAGGCCCTGTGTTTGCAAATAGGCGATCTCTTTCATCACGCCGTTGGCATCTGTAATAGCATCTATACGAGCCAGGACACCGTTCAGAGGGGTAATGCCTGCTTTGTCTATAGCTACTGTATCCATAGCGCTGCGGTACAGGTCGCCGATCTTTTGCTCGGCGCTGCCTTTAGCGGCGTCTTTTTGAGCAGCCGTGGATTCCAGTATTGCCTTCAGGTATTCGTAATTGTTCTCTATCAGTTGGTTAAAGCTTCCCCACCTCGTCTGGTCGCCGGGTATCTCGTTATTTGTTAGCCATGCACCATTGGCATAGAGGAAGAAGTTCTCGCCCGGGCTAACGGTGGTGTCCATATTGGCCGGATCTAAGAATTTACGGGCTGTTTTTTGTTCCGAACCCGAATCGGTATTGTTCTGGCAAGATGCCATGGCCAGCAAAGCTGCCCCTGCAAGCAAAGTGTGCTTCAGTTTCATTTCAATATAAATTTTGCGAAAAACAAATGTAGTAAAACTAAAACTAAGCCGTTAACCCCTTCCGAGGTAGTTTTTAGCAGTTCCAGGCCGGGAATCCGGATCGGGTATTGGAATTAGGGTCATGCAAAACAAACCCAACCATCCGGTTCCAAGTCCCCAATTACAAATTCCTCAAAAAATCATCTTCTTACCGATTTCACTTCTATTATTCCCTGGAAGTAGTAAAGCCTGCCTGTTTTCAGGTCCTTGCATTTGCTGCGTGTGCGAAGCTGCTGCACCTTCTGGAAGCGACGGCCGTCTTCTATCTCAAAAAGGCCATCTATCTGTATATCGTCTACCAGTTTATATCCTGGCTTGCGTTCGTCATAGCGGTAAAGGGCCTTATATAACCTCGGATCAGTGCAGGTACTTGCCGCTGGATTATGCAGATATGATAATAATGCTGCTTCCACATCGGCTGGGAAAAAGCGCTTACCCATAAAAGGTATTAATATATGCCGGAACTGGGTTTTCCATTCCTTGCCATGGGGTGGTACCGTATCTTTAAAATGCACATAAGTAAGCATATGTGCCAGCTCATGCAGCAGGGTAATCAGGAAGCTGAATTTGTTCAGGTTCAAGTTCACGCTTATCCTGTGATGCGGATATTCTTTGGTAGGGATCCGGTAATCTCCCAGTACACTTTTTCTCTCGTGCGTTAATGTAAGGTGTACGGAATGTGCTGTAAAGAAAGGCGCTACCATATCAAAGCTCCTTTCAGGTAAAAAATCCGCCAGCATACGGAGGTGTGTCTCTTGTTTTTTCATTTCACTTAGTCCTTCTTGCTGTTTTTGATACCATTAATGTTTCTGTAACTGTATATACGGCATAAATGCCCAGTAGCATAAATATAGAGGGCTTGTGCACGTTCGGTTTGTTGACCATTGCGTAGGCCATAACACTTATCATGCAGACAAATAGTTTTAAAAATGTGGCGCTGTAAACGCCTCTTACAAAAGCCTGCGGATTTTTATTCAGCTGCCTGCTGATGAGAAAAAAAGAAAAGGTGGATAAAGCTGCCATCAGGAAGTTTCCTATTAGCAGGGCGGTAGTGTCATACTCCGGGGCTTGTTGGCGGAGGACAAAAAAAACTGCGTTCAGCAGTACAAAGAGTATGATAGTAATCAGTAAAAAGCGTTGTTTCATTTTGGTTTGCTAAAATCTTTTATTATTTGCCAGAGCAATGATATTATTGCCACTAAAGGCAGGGTAATGGTAAAAACCGGAAACTTCCAATCGAGCCACTGGTCTGCTTTGTAGCCTATAAACACAGCAGCGCCTAATGTTGCCAGCCAGGTGGTGGCCATGCCGGCATATTTCATCATGCTTCGCCTACTGCTGCTGTTCTCCTGCATTCGTCGTGTCCTCTTTTCTTACGTGTTCGGGCGTTTCTTTCTTTACTTCTTCTATTGCCTTTTTCTTTATTTCTTCGTTTTTCGGAAAAATGCTCATCGCTTCTTTCCTCACCTGGTTCATGTCCAGTTTGGTAGTATCCGGTTTGCCGTCATACTTTCCACTGATCACGTTCCTGATGTTCTCTTCATATTCCTGCTGGGCAGCCACCAGGTCAGAAAGAGAGTCAACACTGCCCTTCAGCCTAAGCATCTGCACGTTCGCCTTGTTGTTACCATAGCCGGGTATATAATACTTCAGCGGCGTTACCAGCAACAGGCAAACAGTGAGTGTAACCACTACTACAAACACCACACTAAAAAGAACATATAACTTCCGCAGAGTTAAACGAAACGATGCAACTTCTTCCAGCGATTCATCGTCGATGAAGACCAGCCTGTAATGACTGTTCAGCTTCTTCAATAAGCCGGGTCTTGTTGAATGTTTGCTGTTCATTCTGCGCGTCTTTCATGCGCAACAACTATTGCAACATGTCCTCTGTTATTTGTGAAAAAAATGGGGCAGTAAGCTATAGCGAATTGCGTAACTACTGTTAAAATGGGAGAGTTAAATTAAGCCATTTTTTGATTATTTTTGAAACAATTCCCCGTGGAAAAATTTTTGTGAATATCTTACCGGATCCATAATATTTTTCCCGTTATTGGGTTATTATAAATAGAAGAAAAAGGATTCGGATATCTTGAACTTAAGGACCGGAATAGGATTCATATTATTATTTTTTATAGGCCTCTTTGCGGGCCTGCCTGTGTATGCTCAAAAGTCGAAAACGAAGCAGCCCAGTCGTGCCCAGCAAGTACTTGATTCTACCCGAGCCGCCCGCCAGGCCGAACTGGACGCTCAAAAAGCGGCAAGGCTGCGCTCGGCCGATAGCGCCAAACAGGCCCGCGCCCGCTTTGCCGATAGCATGGCTAAGGCAAGAAAGCATCGTTCCGACAGCCTGGCCTATGTGAATAAACATAAAAACAGCAAAAAGTATAAGGATAGCGTTGCCAGGGCCCGTACCCGCATAACTGACAGTATCCGTAACGAACGCCAGTTGGTACTGGATGCCCAGAAGGCAGAGCGGCAGGCGATACTGGATAGTGTCCTCGCAATACGGAAGGAAACTATGGATAGCATAAAGGCTATTCAGCAGGAACGGAGCGATTCCCTCGCTGCTATCAGGAAGTATAAGGAAAGTAAGAGATATAAAGATAGTGTCGAGATCGCCCGGCAAAACCGTATGGACAGCATACAGTTGGTGCGGAAAAACTTCAACGACAGTGTGGCTTCGGCGCGGAAAGCAATAACGGACAGTACTATTGCCGCCCGGAAGCATATACTGGATAGTACCACCGCCGTTCGTAAGGCATTTACAGATAGCCTCACGGCTGTGCGGAAAGCCCGGACCGACAGCCTGGCCGTAGTAAAAGAGAAACGCGAAAAACTGAGAAAGGCCGACCAAAAAAATAAAGAAAAGAACATGAACCTGGCCCTGGAGCTGAAAATGAAGGCGAAGCGGGAGGCCTGGAGCAATGAGAAAATGCTGAAAAAGAAGTGGTCGGCGCCGAGGCAGGTAGTGCAGAATACTTTTACCCGGTATAACTATTACTTCAATGCATATAATAAAATGCAGGAAGCTAAGGCCAACATGGAGCGGGTTGGGCAGGAAAACTACGATACGATCATAGCGCTATATCCTTTTAATCCTAATAAGGATTCCACCAGTATAGCCCCGGATATGGATAGTATTATCCGTAAAGTGTCGCTGGGTATACAAATACATGACCCCCGAGTGAAATGGGGCGATGATCTCTACCTGTTGTTGGGAGAAGCATATTATTATAAGGGTGACTACAAAAACGCTTCCTATGCCTTCCGCTACATAGTGGGCATGGAAAAACGTAACAAAAAGAAATCGGGCAGTAGAACCTCTTATGCCAGGAGTAAAGAGCAGCCGTCCATAGTAGAAGAAGACAAAAAGTCAACTTTCGATTTCCTGAAACATCAAAGCGTGAATAACGAGGCTATCCTTTGGCTCTCGCGTACTTTCACCCAGGCAGGTCAGCCTGAAAATGCCGAGGCTGTAATAGACCTGGTAGCTTCTGATCCTAAACTACCGGAAAATCTGAAGGGCAGGCTGGCGATGGAAAAGGCATTCCTGATGCTGAGCAATAATAATACAAGGGACGCAGCTACCCAGTTGAAACTCGCTTCCGAGGACAAATACCTGGCTGATAAAGAACGCCAGCGTGCTGCCTATCTTGGCGGCCAGCTCTACCAAATGGAAGGCAACTATACTGCCGCCACTGAAAACTTCCAGAAAGTAATCGACCTGCACGCGCCCATAGAAATGGATTTCTACGCACATAAGAATATCGCCTACAATACCATGTATTCAGGACAGGGACAAGAGGAAGCCGTTGCGTCTCTGAAGAAAATACTTAAAGACTATAAATACACACCATATCATGAGCAGGTGTATTTCATAATGGGTCAGCTGGCTGCTAACGACGAAAGAGCATACGATGCCATCACTTACCTGGATAAGAGTCTCCGTTCGCCCCGGACAACAAAGAAGCAGAAGGCTCTGTCATTTGCTGCTCTCGGAAATGTCTACTACCGCATAGGCGACTATGTATCGGCAAAGAGTGCTTATGATAGTTCGGCACTGCTGGCGAAGAATGCACCTAACGACAGTTTAGTGGCAATAGCCATACACCGTAGCAATGTGCTGGGTTCTGTTACCGGTCCGTATACAACTATTAAAGCCCAGGATAGCCTGCTGTACCTGGCTTCACTTTCTGAAAAAGATCAAAGAGCAGCGGTTCGTAAATACCTGAAACTCCTGGAACAGCAACGCTCGGATAGTATCTACGCAGCAGAGAATGCCGGTGTGAATAATGTGAACCAGAACAATGACGTGAACACCGGCCAGGGCGGCGGCGGTAGCTGGTATTTTGCCAATGCCACGCAGATGAAGAAGGGGCAGTCGGAATTCAAACGTGTCTGGGGCAACAGGCCACTGGCTGACAACTGGAGGAGGAATTCTGCTGCAGGCTTTGCAAACAACACAGGCAGCAGCACATCGGAAGATACTTATGATTCTGACGGACTGAATGTAGAATTGGACGAGAATGGTCTTCCTACAGAAGCCAGCCTCCTGGCCATGATACCCACCACAGCTGAAAGACAGGACAAAGCCAATAAGCTGATCCAGAAGGCATACATAGACCTGGGAGATGCTTCCATTATGCAGTTGGAAGATTACCGCCTTGCTGACCAGGCATTGGATACCCTTGACATAAGATATAAAGACCATAGTGATAAAGCCCGTGAGCTTTACCTGCGATATGTAATGGCCATGCGCTTGACGCAGTATACAGAAGCACAGAAGTACAGCGTGCAGTTGCAGCAGCAATACCCGACCTCGGAGTATGCCCGCCTGGTAAAGCCAAGCGAAGACGGAGCCAACATAGCTACTAATACCGGCGCAACGGTGGCTAACTACTACGATGAGACCTATTCTTTGCTATTGCAACGCCAGTATACTGAAGTGCTGTCAAGGGTGAAGACAGGCCGCACGATGTACACCGATCCGAGGTATGCTAAACGGTTTACAGTAATGGAAGGTATTGCCTATGCGGGAGCAGGTAATTTTGCTGAGGCCGATACTTTGCTGCGCGATTTCATTAAGGGTAATCCTACGGATTCACTAAGGCCCTGGGCAGAAACTATACTGGAGCTGATCAATAAGGATAAGCCCAAAGTAGTGGCCATACCTAAAACAGATTCTGTAAAAGCGCTGCCTTCTACAGTAGTAAATACTAACACCTCTGTAGATGGCAATGTGCAGATAGCAGAGCCTACAGGGCCGGTGCCACCGCTTTTTGCCTACAAGCCTGAGGCGGAGCACTATTGTATCATCTCCTTCCCCGGCATGCAGCCAAGAGCAATGGGTGTGAAATCCGCGGTGGGTGATTTCAATGCATTCAGGTATCCCGCACTTCAGTTGGTGACCAATATTGATATGCTCAGTAAGAATGAAGGTGTTGTTACCACCCGCAAGTTTCCAAACGAGGCCAAGGCTAAAGAATACATGAATGCGCTTAAAGCCGCATCGCAGGTTTTTCGTGAGTACCAAAGCAGTGAGTACCAGCTCTTCCTTATTTCTGCCGACAACTACCAGAAACTGATCGCCGACCACAGCGTTAAGCCTTACCTGAACTTCTATAAGTTCTACTACAAATAGCTTTTTAAGCTAAAATTTCCTTAATAATCAATGCCTATGAGCCAATTGAGCCGCGCCTCCATATATTGGGCAAAATTTCGTAAATTAGGTACAGGACATTGATTTATGCAGGCAGTTACGACGACGACATATAACAAAAACGAAGAAGAAGAAAAACGGCTTATTTTAAGAGAGTACCGCGCGCTCCTGCGTGGCCTGAAACAAAGAATCAAGAAGGGGGACAAAAGACTTATAAGACGGGCCTTCGAAATTTCAGTGGATGCGCATAAGGACATGCGCCGTAAATCCGGGGAGCCTTATATACTTCATCCCCTTGCTGTGGCAAGAATAGTGGTGGAAGAAATAGGCCTCGGTGTGACCTCATCTATATGCGCCCTGTTGCATGATGTGGTAGAAGACACCGAAATAACACTTGAGGACATAGAACGCGAATTTGGTGAGAAATACGTCAAGATTATAGATGGGCTGACAAAAATATCAAACGTTGTTGACCTAAAAGCGGATACCACGGTACAGGCAGAGAATTTCAGGAAGATATTGCTGACACTTGCGGATGATCCGCGGGTAATACTGATAAAGCTGGCAGACAGGCTGCACAACATGCGCACGCTCGGTAGTATGAACCGCGAGAAGCAATTAAAGATATCTTCCGAAACAACGTATATCTACTCGCCCCTGGCTCACAGGCTGGGGCTTTATGAAATAAAATCAGAGCTCGAGGATCTCTCCTTAAAATATACACAACCAGAGGTCTACACCGAAATAGCCAAGGGTCTGAAGGAAACAAAGCGCGACCGTAGCAGGTATATCAACGATTTCATTAAGCCCATCAAAGAAGAACTCCAGGACCAGGATATTAAATTCGAGATTTACGGAAGGCCTAAAGCGATTCATTCCATCTGGAACAAGATGCGGAGCAAGCAGGTTTCGTTTGAGGAAGTGTATGATCTCTTTGCGATCCGCATTATTGTTGATTCGCCACAGGAAAGAGAAAAAGAAGATTGCTGGAAGGTGTATTCTGTTGTTACTAACTTTTATCGCCCGAGCCCGGAACGGCTCCGCGACTGGATCAGCGTACCTAAGGGTAACGGCTATGAAGCACTGCATACTACCGTAATGGGTAAGGGCGGGCGCTGGGTAGAAGTGCAGATACGTTCTGCCCGTATGAATGAGATCGCAGAGAAAGGTCTTGCCGCACACTGGAAATACAAAGAAGGCGCAAGCTCACAACAGGAAAGCAAACTTGTTGCCTGGCTGCATCACCTTCGCGATATTTTGAGTAACCCTGATACAGATACACTCGACTTCCTGCAGGATTTTAAACTCGATCTTTTTACAGAAGAGATATATATCTACACACCTAAAGGGGAAATGCGCGTACTGCCCAAGGGAGCTACCTCGCTCGACTTTGCTTTTGACATTCACTCAGAATTAGGTGCCAAGTGCATAGGAGCAAAGGTGAACTACAGGTTGGTTCCGTTGAGTCATGTATTGAAAAGCGGAGACCAGGTGGAGATCATCACATCGTCTAAGCAAAAGCCATCGGAAGACTGGCTCAGTTTCGTAACTACGGCAAAAGCTAAGTCGCGAATCAAATATTACCTCAAAGAGGAGAAAAGAAAAATAGCGGAAGACGGTAAATACCTCGTACAAAGGAAACTGGAACATTTAAAGTTACCTGTATCACCATATAATCTGAATGAGCTTTGCCTGTTCTATAAAAAACCTTCGCTGCTGGACCTCTACTATGCTGTGGCGGTAGGTAATGTAGATCTGAAGACTATAAAGGAGCTCACTATACACGGCGATAAGCTCTCTCAACCGGTTCGTGAGCAAAAGCTTGAACCAAAGTTCGATGAAGGTAAAGGAAAGCCGGGCAAGGGCACAGAACTGATCATTTTTGGCGAAAGTTCTGACAAGATTAAATACAAATTGGCCCAGTGTTGTCAGCCGATTCCGGGTGATGACGTGTTTGGCTTCATTACCTCGGGTGAGGGGCTGAAGGTGCATCGTACGGATTGTCCCAACGCGGCGCAACTCCTGTCTCATTACGGTCACAGGGTAGTGAAAACAAAATGGGCCAAGAACAAAGAAATATCTTTCCTTACTGGTGTGCGTATTATTGGCCTTGATGACGTAGGGGTTATCCAGAAGATCACCAATGTTATTTCAGCAGACCTGAAAATGAATATGCGCTCTATCAGTATCGATACAAAAGATGGAGTATTTGACGGAACCATCATGGTATATGTACACGATAGGGAAGAGCTGGACCACCTTTGCCATAAACTTGGAGCTCTTGAAGGTATCAACACCATTGAACGCCTGGAAGCACAGGAAGAATAGGACAGAAATAAGAATCAACAAATGAAAGCACAGGAGCTTTACTCCTCATATAAAGAGATCACTCAGAAAGCTGCCGATTTATATTATGCTTCGGCCGTGCTTCAATGGGACCAGGAAGTGTATATGCCACCTAAAGGCTTTTCTGACAGGGGGCGGCAGCTGTCTACCCTGGTTTCCCTGGCTCACGAATGGATGACATCGGATAAATATGGTGATTTGCTGAAAAGGCTGTCTGAATC
>DASPNB010000284.1:0-7262 GCA_035626755.1 Flavipsychrobacter sp. | reverse complement strand
CATTACTACCCTTGCCATGCCCGAACGCAATTGCCTGCGCAGGTCGGTATGCACACCGGTATAGTATACCAGCAATTTATCACCTACTATGTCTACAGTGCCGCCGGGGTTATTCTCCCGTTGCGATTCCATCTTCAGGCCCACATTCGTCTGCCTGTATTCGTCATAAGAGTTGTAAACGATGATATTAAAGCGCTTGGGGAACTTTGCACCCAGTTTGCGCTCTACCACCACTATATCATTTTCTGCCTGTTCAGACACATAACGGGCCAGTTGCCTGCCCGCCTGGTCGTAGTGGTAGATGCGGAAGTGCTTGGTATCAAAGTACCGCCAGTCAAATTTGCGGTACTGCACCCTGTTCTGGCCGTATTTTTCCAGGTATGTTTGCGCGCCGGCCTTGCCCGTAAAAAGGCATAGCAGGAGACAAGTCCACAAAAAACCATTATTTATCCGAAAAACCTTGTTCATTCTTTTAGCCCGGCTAAGATCTGTTTCTATTTTAGTTTTGCGTCAAAAGCCGCTAAGGGCTTATGTTTGCATTCCTAAGTTACTGAAAAAAACGTTACACTAATGTTACATATCCACTCCTTCACGTTCAATCCCTTCCAGGAAAACACTTTCCTTATTATTAACGAACAAAAACTGTGCTGGATTGTGGACCCCGGTATGTATGACGTACAGGAGACAAACCAACTTGTTAAATACATAACAGACAACGACTTAAAGCCCCAGGCTATTATCAATACCCACACCCATATTGATCATATCTTTGGCGTTCAGGCGCTTATCGATAAGTACCAGATCCCTTTCGGTGTAAATGAGAAGGATATGCCGGTGCTGAAGAATGCAGCAGGCTCAGCCATGCTGTTCGGTTTGAACTTTGGTAAGGCCCCTGAACCCACCTTTTTTATCCCTGATAGCGGCAAAATGGACCTCGGAGGGGACGAAATTGAGATTCGCTTCACACCGGGCCACTCGCCGGGCAGTGTTGTCTTCTACTATGCGCAGGGCAGCTGGCTTATTGGCGGTGATGTGCTTTTTTCAGGCGGCATTGGCCGTACCGATCTGCCTGGCGGAAATTTTGAGACACTCATCAATAGCATCAAAAATGAACTTTTTACCCTGCCGGATGGAACCACCGTTCACTGTGGACACGGCCCTTCTACAACGATAAGAAATGAAAAGGAGTACAATCCCTTTCTAAACTAAGAATGAACCACGAGCTCCCTGCCCTTTAGTATAGGCACAACAGGATGCAGATCTGGGGTAGTGCAATACTCCATGTCTCCCACAAGGCCGAAACCGGAAAGGCGGCGGTAATGCGAGCTGTCCTGCAGGAAATTAATGAAGTTGCCGCCACCGCTACTTTCATACAGGTTTTTGGCTCCTCTGGCGCTGTCGCAGTTAATGTCGAATTGCTGACCGATACGGCTCACCACGGCGCCGGCAAAAAGGGTATCTTCCATATTGAACCTGTCTTTCCATGCAGCGCAGCCCAGTACTACATTCTTGCCTTGTGCAGCCAGGAAATCGCAGACGGCGCCCAGGTTAAGGAACGAGCCCGTAATGATCGTATCAGCATCCTGCACCATATGCAGCAGGCGTGTACCGTTGGTGGTAGTTAATACAAGCGTTTTACCCTCAACAAACGCTCTCGGGTACTCCAGCGGTGAGTTACCATACTCTAATCCTTCTGCCACCTTCCCGTCTCTTTCCCCTGCAGTTATCGAGTTTTCTATCTGTGTACCCAACTCTATACATTCCGGAACAGAAGCCACGGGTATCACGCATTTAGCACCGTTATGAAGCGCAGCAGCTATGGTTGAGGTGGCACGAAACACATCTATTATCACCACAACGGTCCCCTTTGTGTCAAATAGGTGCAACAAGGCGGGCGACAAGCAAACTTCCAGTCTCGGGAGATTTCCCATTCTCAAAATCTTTTAAAAACAACGCAAGATACTGCTCAAAGCTGATAGAGAGCAATATAGGTATAACAAAAACGCCCCGCAAAGCGAGGCGTTCCTTATATAGTTTCTGCAGGTTTTAGTAAACCCACATATCGTGTTCTTTGTTGAAGAGGTTTTCGTTTACACGCTGACCTTCATACAAGGCTTCCATTTTGGTAGCACCCAGGTTTTCGAAGGTTGCATCGAATGGATTGCTTACTTTAATGATCTTGCTAGAGAAGAAGCGGCCTTCGAAGAACTCATCCCATGTCATACGGTAAACATCATTGTCCGGATTGAATACTTCATACTGCGCCAGCAGCGAGCGGACTTCGGGGTAGTACAACCAGAACATCGCCTGTGAACCGCGGAAGGTCCCGTCTTCAGAATACTTATCTATCATAGGCGCCAGGGCAATGATATGCACTACCATCTTACCCACGTTACGGTCAAATATCCAGTCTTCTTTAATGCGGAACTTAGTTACTGACTCGGGGTTAAACTCGGTCCTGGTAATCCTGTAAGTGATTTCGCCGGTTTCCGGATCCTCAACAGGAATAGTGTCAGGTTTGCCTACTGTCAGTTCAGCTATCTGGTCTTTGGTCATTACACTGGTGAAACGGTCATCGAAGTTAGAAAAAGCTTTGATCTTACCCTTCTTCAGGCCATCCAGCAGAATCTCGATAAAATAACCACCGCCTGAGTTTTCATCACCCGGGAAACGGAATGCCATATTCTGCTTCTCCCGTGAGTCAATTTCGCGCCAAACCCTCTTTTTCCACAGGATATCGGCTTCACGAATGTGTTGCCACTCCAGCGGAGCACTTACGTGCTGCACACGGTCATATACACCATCCCTTACCAGGGAAGGCTGCCATCCGTCCTTCATAGAACCGGACGACTGTGTCTGTATCTGGTCTGTATTGCCTTGAGCAAACGCAGCACCGCTGATCAACATCAGTACAGCAGAAGCTGCTATCTTATATGACTGTAGGATTTTCATGATCCTTGTTTTGCTATTTAGTTTATAATTCAAAATTATTGCAAAGTCAAAATTACTGAGTTCAAATTCCTGGTACGTCCGTCAGGACCCACAGCCTTGATCTCATCTATAAATACTTTATCTCCCGCTTTAGCGCGGCTGATAGCCTCGCGGATATTCCTGTCGGTAAAACTCGCACCTTTCTGGTTATAAGGGCCTATAAGGTCACCTCTCTTAGGCAGTGCACTATATGAAAAGCTGGTCACCTTGAACCTGGCTTCAAAGTCAAAATTTTCAAGTATTGCATTCACACCTATCTGCGCTTTCAACTGTGAAGCAGGAAGAAATCCGCCCGATTTACCACCTACTTTAGCTATTGGGTCAGGAATGAATTTAACACGCACTTCCATAGAACCCACATTCTCAGTACCACCACCTACTTTCTTAGCTATGATGTTGGCCATTACCCTGCCGGGCTTGGCAACCTGTACGCCATACTTACCTAGCTCCTTTGGTGTAACAGTTGCTCCATCGATACTCAGATTTACGTCCTGCAGAGAGTATCCTGCGGCACTCACGGTGACAGGGTTCTCAACACCTATATAGAACACATTCATCTTATCAAGTTGCAATGATGCACCAGTAGAACCTACTACATACTCAAATTCGTAATCCCTCTTCTCAATAACACCACCCATATCGATCGATACTGAACCGCGAACTTTCTGAGGACCCGCACCTGCTGCTGTTACTTCCCATGTTGCAACTCCGTTCTCTACTTTCACTACACGTCCGCTGCTGGAAGTTACCGTGGGGTTCAGGCTTTTATTATAAGCTGCCAGCATGATGCTTGCCTCTATCTTCTGACCGGCAAGTGCATAACTTGTCTTAGGAACTGCTATCGCCTGAATTTCGTCAAACTTACGCTGAACGTCGCCAGCCTCTTTGTAAAGCTCGGTAATGATCGCTGCTTCAGAGTTACGGATGTCATTTTGAAACTTAGAAAGCAGTGTCACAACAGCCACAACAGGCATGTTATGGAAATAACCCGAAGACCAGTCTGCCTGTGGGTTGTTATCGCTCTTTTCAGCTTCTATGATCTTAACAGGCAGCGTTTTCTCAAAAGTAGCTTTTACTTCAGGCTTCACAACACCGAGCATTGTAGCACGCAGCTGCTCCAGTTTTGCGCGGATCTCTTTACCACCACCACCTTCTACTAAAAGGCTCGTACTGGCATCGATATCATCTTCTTTTTCTATCTGGCCTTGCTCATCACGGCCACCGGCCCTGGTTACTACTTTCTCTTTCCACTCTTCCAGAAACTTAATAGCAGCTTCAGACGCAGCTTTTATCTGCTTAGCCTTATCATTATAGGGCTTTATACGCTCCGCCTGTCCGGCCTGCGCCTGACTTTCGTCAAAAGCAGCGTACACCTTTGAATTCTTATCAACTATAGATGAGTTCGATGAAGTCACACTATCGTTAATAACCTTAAAGGCGTGCAGAATTTCATTTGATACGTTTAGGGCCAGCAGGGCAGTCAACACCAAGTACATGAGGTTGATCATTAACTGCCGTGGCTCTTTAGGCATTGACATGCGTCAAAAAATTTATACGGTTATTATAAATAGTTTTTCTTATTCCTTTCTGTCAACTCAATTAACGTCCCTGCATTGCAGCCAGCATGTTGCCATATATCTGGTTCAGGTTGGTCAGGTTCTTAGACAGCTGAGCTATTTGTTCCTTAGCAGCAACCGCATCTGTAGCAGATGAAGCCATTGCATCCGATGCGCTCACCAGGTTGCTATAGAACTTGTTCATAGCCTTCAGGTGATTATTTGCATCCTGTAGTTCCACTTCGTATATCTGGTTCAGAGAACCCAGGTTCTTAGACAGAACTTGTACTTGCTGGTGGAACTTCATAGTATCATCAGCAGCGTTGTTGAACGACGACATTGTTTGCGTCGCGCCCTGAAATGTAGCTTTCATTTGGCCCAGTGCTTCAGCAGCTTCACGAGCGCTTTGGCTGTACTGGCCCGTAGCGGCAGTTACATCCGTTATATCTTTCATTTGCTCTGCAGCCTGCCCGAAGCGCTGGATGTTATCTCCCAGGCGGCGGATATTAGCCGGAGTCATCTGGGCTTCTTCCATCATCTTATCAAGTGATGCTGTAGGAGAACCCTTTACAGTGTGAGAATCAAACTTTTCACCTTTACGATACGCTTCTACGTGCGGATTTTCATCCAGGCCCGGATAGAAACGCTCCCAATAGTAGTCCTTGTGCGGTGGAAGCAGACCCAGCATGGCGAAGATGAACGCTTCGGTCACCATCCCTGCAGTCAGCATTATACCGGCACCAGGCCAGTGCTGAATTTTAAACAGGGCACCCAACAATACTACAGACGCACCCAAACCGATAATGAGGTTCTTTACATACTTACCCTGGTCGGTTTCAAAAAACAATGAAACGGGATTCATACTACTTGCCATACGTGCTTATTTTATTTGATAACGTTTTTTAAAAAGGTTTTATTGTATGATTTTTAACTGAAAGTTATTTTTTAACGCCTGTTTGTTAACGACAGGGCAATGTGCTGGATTACGCAACGGAAACCAATATATGATTTCGCAGTATCAGCATACTCGTAATCGCGTGTACTAACCTGCAGGTAGAACTGTACGTCCCTCCAGCTTCCGCCGCGCACTGTCTTACGCTTCATCCACTGAGGATCGTTTTCGCTCATCTTACGGTTAACTTCCGGATTCAGCTCCGATACCATATGGAAGCTGCTACCATTATATGGAGAGCTTGTCCATTCGCTTACGTTACCTGACATATTGTACAGGCCGTAATCATTTGGCCAGTATTTGTCAACGGGTACAGTATAAAGACCACCGTCAGCAGCGTAGTTACCGCGCTGAGGTTTGAAGTTTGCCAGGTAACAACCTTTTTTGTTCAGGATGTAAGGACCACCCCATGGAAACGGAGATTCGTTACGGCCACCACGTGCAGCCCACTCCCATTCCAGCTCTGTTGGCAGGCGGAACCTTCCTTCGTAGAATTGCTTGTTCTTTTCACGCTCCGATTTCCAGGCTGTAGTACGCCAGTCACAGAATGCGTTCGCCTGGTGCCAGTTAACACCTACCACAGGGTAGTTATTGAATGCGGGGAACCAATTGTATTGCTGTGCGATCGGATCGTTGTAAGAGTAAACGAACATCTTCATCCAAACCGTAGTGTCAGGATATGCGGGCACGTCTATCTTCGATATAAAGCTGTTTTTTGCAGTACCGGAGTTCATCACAGCTTCGTCGTAGTTGTAAGTTTCGTAGTGGTATATCAGCTTGCTGTTATCGATCTCTTTCCTGCCCCAGCCACTTTGGTCAGCCGGTATGAACATGTTCGACAGTTGATCTTGCAGATCCTGGTCTTTCCAGTTGATGCGTTTACGCATATCCAGGCGCTGTGTTCCATCAGGATTGTCAATGTAGTCGCCTAATTGAGCGTGAGCGATAGAGTCACGAACATAGTTGGTGAACTGACGATACTCTGCATTCGAGATTTCAGTGGCATCCATATAGAAACCCGTCATCTGCAGCGTACGTATCAAGGCGTCATTTCTGCCACGGATATCTTCGTCACTCGCACCGGCTTTAAGTACGCCTGAAGGCACCCACACCATACCAAGTGGCGCCGGTGGCCTGTAATTCAACATGTTCGGATTCCCAACCAATTGACCTCCGGTACCCGACGGGCCGCAGCCTGTTACTATGCCCAGTAATGCTACCGCCGAGATCTTCAGGAAAAGTTGTTTCATACTATTATTGTTATTATCGCTATTAGGCAAATCAAATAATTTTGGGGTCAAGAAGTAACATTTTACAACTAAACCGATGCACAATATTTAAAGTTTTTTCCAAAAATGCAAGCCTCATCAAAAAAAGTCATGATTTTTAAGGCCCTTTCTTATCGGAAAAACTTCTCCTAATTACCGCAATTTCACTGATAAATTAAATGTAGTGTCTCTTCTATATCGCGTACAGGCGGCAAACACGCCTGTTGTGTGCAAACAAATATAAGCATTTCCCCACTACTTTTTTTTCCGGTTAATATAGGCAATTCAAATATTTCTTTTTCTACAGCGAGCACATACGCATGATGTATATTTTTTTTGATCAATTCTCTTGATTTCGCGGCAGCCCCATCCCCCGAAAACACCACTGTTTTCAACCCCGCAGCATATTCCTGCATCAGCATCGCCCAGTACGAAAATGAGTAGATATACCGGCCTGTTGTAGTGCTCATTTGGCGCAGCATATAGTGGCCTTGT
>DASPNB010000283.1:0-4264 GCA_035626755.1 Flavipsychrobacter sp. | reverse complement strand
CAGATAGCCTACAGAATCTTTCATGCCTGCCAGGGCCTTATTAAAGACTCTATCTATCTTCTTTTTAGAGGTGTAATAGTACAGGGTTGTGTTTGCTTCTTCTAGAATGCTCTTTAGCAATAAGATATCTTCCCGGGCCTTCGCAGGGTCGAGATGAGGATTGAAAACGGGAGGCGGGGCCTGAGCGTGAGCGGGGACTGCAAGAGTTAGTAAGAATGCCAGTAAGAGGCAGGCTATTGGGGATACCAGTTTCGTGTTCTTACGTCTATTTTCTTGTCGCTCTCGTTCACCAGCTTTTTGAAAACGTTGATGTCCTGACCGCGGTGATGATACGGGTACACTATGCGCGGCTTGAATTCGAGTACGGCAGATGCGGCCTGGTTGATATCCATGGTGTAAGGCAGGTTCATGCATACAAAAGCGAGGTCAATATCCTTCAATTTACGCATTTCGGGAATATCCTCTGTATCGCCGGAAATGTAGATCTTTTTACCACCTATATCCAATACATAGCCATTACCCCTGCCCTTTACGTGGCGGGAGGTATCAGTTTCAGGGAGATTATACATGGGAATAGCGGTGATAGAGATGTCTAGTTGTTTGGTTTGCTCTCCATTGCGGAGAATTACTACTTTTTTCTTTAGGCTAGCAGGTAGCAGATTAGCGACAGCCTGGGGGGCCACGATGATGGCATTTGCTTTGTCAATGGATTTCAGCACATCTGTATTGAGGTGGTCGCCATGAATGTCAGTAATGAGGATGAGGTTAGGAGCCTTGTGCTCCTTGTAAAGGGCCGCCTTGTGGGCCGGATCTACGTAAATGGTTTTGCCATCCCAGGTCATAATGAAGGAGGCGTGCTGAATGGGGGTAACAATAAGGGATCCTTTCCCCGTTTTTAGTTCGTCGGTAGGAGCCTTTTGCGCATGGCCGAGGAATGTTGAAAAAAGAACAATGCTGATACTGAATAGCTTGTATTTCATAGAGTAACAGTTCACAAAATTGATGCCCTGAAGGTACGATTATTGTGCCGTTCGCTAAAAATCTTGAACATGGCTACAAAAGATCTGAACCGGCAAAAAGGTAAAACCGATGAGCCGGGCAGCAAGTCGTATGGTTCTACCAACGGTGACCCCGGTAAGGCAAGGCTACAAACAGTAGAAAACAATGAGCTGGGTAAGGAGAGCGAGGAGAAAGAGTATGTGGACAGTTCTCCAAGACAGTCCAGGAAGCATGATGACGATGACATTTTTGACACGGGCTATATGCGCTCAGCTGCATTTCCACGTTATAGGCCCGGGCAGAAGAAATAAATTCCTATCTTTTTTTTAGTTCGTAGAGACAGATCTTGTAAACAGGGCTGGTGTATATCAGAGTGTAGTTATCAGTGACAGTTTGGATGAGTGCCGGATACGACGGGTGCTCAACGGCTTCTTTTTTCTTACCCCAGGCGAGTATGTAACGAATGGGGGCAACCTCGCTATTGTACTTGAGTATGTCCACCTCTGGAGGTTCAGCCTCTATGCCGTCATTTACGGCAAGGTGAATGAACGGATTTTTTTCGCCCTTCCAGATAAGGGGAAAATAACCGGTGTTTGCCTCATAGTTCTCCAGGAAGATGAGTTGTTTGTTGTGCGGCATAGCTTCGACTACGTGGCCAAAGAGTAGTGTCTTTTTGTTGATAAGTTCCCCGCTAGCATTCCGTAGATAGTGTTCAAAATTCAGTGGGAGGACGAGGCTTCTGTCCCTGATGCGGGTTGAGATTTCACGAATTTCTGAAACAAAAAGGCTTGCCTCACTGTAGGACGATATCTTATTGAAAGAAAAAGCCAGCGAGAAAAAGACGGAGAAGCACATGGAGCCAATCCTGATGACGTTGGGTATGCGGGCGAAGGAAATGATCACCAGGCCTGAAAGATATATTAGGGGTTCGATACGCTGGCGAAGAAAGGAGCCACCGAAAGTAATTTCAGGGAGTAAAAAGTAGGCGGCTGTAAACAGGACGAATAGAAACCCGGGAATAAACACCCGCCGGTTGGGTTTACGAAATGCGAATAATGCTAAGCCTATGGCTATGAATACCTGCAGCAGGCTTGACATCTTCATGGCCAGACGAATATCGAGCGTCGTAAGACCATATAGGGAGCTCAGGTTATTGAGATTAGAGACAAGCTCTTCTGTGGGTAGACGGCTTGAGTTGCTGGTGCCGGCACCGCCGCTATTGTCGAGCAAATAGTTAAGAATTAGCAAGAGGCAGGGCAGGGCAGAGAGCAGAAGCACAACAAGGTGCTTTACTTTCACCTTTACTTTCCCGGTATCGATAAGAATATACAGTCCGCAGAGGATAAATGCTACGAGGCATCCGAAGAGGTGCATGAAGTAAAGTGAACTGAATGCGAGTGCAAGCAGAAATAAGTGCCCGGCTTTGAGATGTTTATAATTGTTGATGAACCAGGCGCTGATGAAAAATGAGCAACTGATGCCAAACATGTAATTGTAAAAACCCATGAGCAAGGCAGTTTGCCAGACAAAGGGGAACACCCAAAGAGATAAAAAGCTATTCTCTTTTGAAAAGGCCAGGAGTAGTTTACGAAAGCCGGTGGTGAATAGAATGATTGCGGCGGTAACCATGAGTTTATCGGCCAGCACAGGTCCACAGATATGAAAAAGTGTAACCAGCAGCGCGTGGCTGAACCAGTTAGGCTCTGGAGCAGTATTCAGATAATAGAACTGTTGGTAGAAGTTTGCCCTGCCATGCAGTATATCATATAATATACGTGCATTGTAAGCATGGCAGGGGCCATCAGCAGTAAGGAAATAAGGCACTGTCCATACCGGTAGCAGGCTGAGAACCAGCAGTAGTATGAATAGTCGTTTTTCGCTGATGAGCTTGAATCTGGCCATGAGTGGTGCAAAGGTCGAAGATATTCTAAAATGTTAATGATATCTTAGAGGGGGCGTTTTAACACATTTTCAACTTTTAGCATGTTATTTTTACCCTACAACAACAAAAACAAGCGGGTATGAGAGTAAAATTGTTAGGAGCTATAATGCTCTTCAGCGCAGCCATCGGCACAATTGACACATCTGCACAAAGAAGGCCCAACGGGCCGGTAAAGATCCCCGCGCCCAGGGATATCAACTACAAGAATAATTACAACAAGTATGTGGAAGATGGGGCAAAGTTCAACCATGCCTACCTGATCAACGGGGAGCAGATCACAAAAATGACCAAGGTGTCGCCAACCGTGCGTATATATAACGCGGTAGATGACAGGGGCAAGCGTATGATAGTATACGTGCCCGTTAACTCAATGCTTTTCGACCTGTGGGCAGATAAGCTCTATGCTCAGGAAGTGACCGACAAGGAAATGGAAAGCGCTGCAGGAGCCAACTTCGCGCCGGCGCCAATAAACCTGATAAGCACAGCAGATGCCCAGAAGTATATCTGGAACTACATCAACAATAAAAAATCCGACGATATTAATTCCTTCCTGGTGAACACGCAGACGCTGTACCTGTATATGAACAGGACTAACAGCAACATGTACGTTCGCTACTACCATGCGATGGATGACCATGGCCAGCGCTACCTTATATGCTATGGGGTAGACAAGGAGTGGAAAGATATGAGAGATGTGCAGTACCTGCTGGACCGTACCAGCCTGTGCACCAAGAGCTGCGAGGGCTACGAGATGCCCCGGCTGAAAGAGCAATTAGCAAGACAATAAGATATTCATGAGGGATGAATAAAGGTGAACTTGAGCCGGCCCCGTAAGGCCGGCTATTTCTTTTCTTCGGCTTGCTCAGGCTCTTGAGTGGTTACTATTTCAGTTTGCATTGCGGGTTCTGCGACCGCCAGGTCATTGTCTACAGCGGCTGGAACGACGACGGGATGATCAGGAACTCCGAATATATTGTTCTTCAGGTTCCTGAAGAAAGATGAAAAGGACATTCGTGAGGCATCTACCATGCGGTGGCTGACGAGGTAGTGTATCACTTTTTCTTCCAGCCAATGGTGGAGCGGCAGTAGTATGGCGATGAGCATGATCTTAAAGAGCATAAACTTCCAGGGCTCGCCGTGAGTGAAATGATGGATCTCGTGATCGGCGAACATGATGATGAACTCGAAGAAGAAGATGAAAGAGAAAAAACCGAGGGCTTTTACCACTACCCTGTGAACTTTAAATGAGCCCAGTATAGCCAGCACTATAAAGCTTAAGACTATCACGATACTGATACCCATGTACTGGATATTGTAGCGGCG
>DASPNB010000282.1:0-5015 GCA_035626755.1 Flavipsychrobacter sp. | reverse complement strand
AGCATCTTACGAGGCTGATCGCACAAACGGAACATAAGATAGAACACAAAAGGGAAAAGCTGGAACAGGCTGAAAAACAATTGAACAATTTAAAAACAAATTAACTATCTTGGCGCCGAATAAAAGGAAGATACATGTCCCACATCAGCCTCAAACGGCCCATAACATCCTATGCTAAAGTCCGCCACTTTGTAAGTATTCTCCGCAGGGGAAAAAAGTGGCAGGTAAATAATAAACTAGCGAACAAAAAATACCTGGACGTTGGTTGCGGACACAATGCCGACAAAACTTTTGTTAACCTGGATTATGAATGGCTGCCCAATGTGGATATAGTATGGGATATCACCGCCAAGCCATACCCTTTTCCCGACAATCGCTTTGAGGGAATATACACAGAGCATTGCCTTGAGCACATACCGTTTGAACACTGCGACAAAAACATCAAAGAATTTTACCGCATGCTGAAGCCCGGCGGCATTGTCAGGATTATAGTACCTGACGGCGAAAAATATGTTAATTGGTACACGAGGAAGAAGCAAGGCGAAAATGTAAAAATGCCTGATGAAGAATATTATATTTCGCCAATGCACAGGATCAACGGCATATTCAGGAATCATGGCCACCTGTTCATATACGACTTCGATACATTGCGTATCCTTATGGAGAAGAATGGGTTTAAAAACGTAAGAAAATGTGATTATTTACAGGGAGCAAACAGTGACCTGTTTCATGATACTGAAATGCGGGCTGTAGAATCTGTTTACGTAGAAGGCGAAAAATAAATAGCGGTTCTGCTAGACCGAAAAACTCTCTCCGCAGCCGCAGGTGCGGCTGGCATTGGGATTGATAAAGTGGAACCCCTTACCATTCAGCCCGTCAGAAAAGTCAAGCTCTGTATCGCAGAGATAAAGGAAACTTTTAAGGTCGGTCACTAACTTAACGCCATCTTCCTCAAATACCTGGTCATTAGGCTGGGCTTCATTGTCAAAATCCAGCTTATAAGAAAGTCCCGAACATCCACCGCCAACAACCCCCACACGAAGAAAATATGATTGATCCAGCCCGGCATCCTGCCGTAGCTGTTCAATCTTTTTCTTTGCTTTTTCACTGATGTGTATCATAAATCCTGTATCCTATAAAAATGGCTGAACGTGTAATTCATACAGCACAAAATCTATTCCAATCACTCACACGGTCAACCATTAAAGAGCTTCGTTTCTTAATGTTTCTTTTCGTCCAGAACCAGTTCTTCCATACCATTTTTTACACGGTAATCATTGATAGCTGCCTTTATTGCATCTTCTGCCAATACCGAACAGTGTATCTTTACCGGTGGCAGGTTCAACTCTTCCACGATATCCATATTGTCTATGGTCAGTGCCTGGTCAACCGTTTTACCTTTTAGCCATTCGGTAGCCAAAGATGAAGATGCTATAGCAGAACCGCAGCCAAATGTTTTGAACTTTGCGTCTTTGATCACGCCTGTTGTTTCGTCCACTTCTATCTGCAGGCGCATAACGTCGCCGCACTCAGGCGCGCCTACCAGGCCAGTACCTACGTTCTGCTTTGATTTATCCAGTGTGCCCACGTTTTTAGGGTTCTGGTAGTGGTCTATTACTTTCTCTGAATATGCCATAATAATTTACTTTTTGTTATTAATGATGTGCCCACTCGATAGTGTTCAGGTCAATACCTTCTTTATACATTTCCCACAGGGGGCTCATCTCCCTTAGTTTAAGTACTGTTTCTTTTATTGCGTTTATGGTATAGTCTATTTGTTCATCAGTAGTGAAACGTCCCAGGCCAAAACGCAATGAGCTGTGTGCGAGGTCATCGCCCAATCCCAGTGCTTTCAATACATAGGATGGTTCCAGGGATGCAGAGGTACAGGCAGAGCCGCTGGACAGGGCAATATTCTTGTTAAAGCCCATCATCAATCCTTCACCTTCTACATACTTGAAGGAAATGTTGGCTACGTGTGGCAGACGGTGGTTGATATTTCCATTCACGTAGGCTTCTTCCAGTTCCAACAGGCCTTTTTCCAACCTGTCGCGCATGGCGCTCAGGCGTGTGGCCTCTGCTTCCATTTCATTCATGCATATTTCGCATGCTTTCCCAAAGCCTACTATACCCGGTACGTTCATCGTACCGCTTCGCATACCGCGTTCGTGGCCGCCGCCATCCATCTGGGCAGTCACTTTTACGCGGGGATTTTTACGGCGTACATAAAGTGCGCCTATGCCCTTAGGGCCGTACATTTTATGCGCGCTGAAGGCCATCAGGTCAATGCCATCGGCGTCTACGTCCACTGTTATCTTGCCCACAGCCTGTGTAGCATCGGTAAAGAAGAGAATACCGTGTTTCTTAGCAATTGCGCTTATCTCGCGTACAGGCTGCACTACGCCTATTTCATTATTCCCATACATGATAGCAATAAGAATGGTCTTGGGCGTGATAGCCTTTTCCAGTTCGCCCAGGTCGATAAGGCCGTCCGCCTGCACAGGAAGGTAAGTTACCTCGCCACCTATTTTTTCAAGGTGTTTGCAGGTGTCGAGTACGGCTTTGTGCTCAGTAGTGCAGGTTATTATATGGTTGCCCTTAGAGCTATACATTTCAAAAATACCTTTCAGGGCCAGGTTGTCAGCCTCTGTAGCCCCGGAGGTAAAAATTATTTCTTTGGGGCTGGCATTCACCAATTTAGCTACCTGCTCGCGCGCATAGTCAACAGCCTCTTCGGCTATCCATCCAAAAGGATGGCTGCGACTGGCAGCATTACCGAATTTCTCGGTAAAGTAGGGTATCATTTCTTCCAAAACCCTTGGGTCGCAAGGCGTCGTGGCATTATTGTCCAGATATATTGGCAGCTTCACACTCATTTGCTCAGATTATATTGATTTTATCGGATACAAAGTTACGTACTAATCGCGGTATTCCTGCATTTTGTACATTGTAGCTTCAAATGAAGCCATATTTAAAACTTATAAGATTTTATGTTGAAGATAGAGCATCTCGGAATTGCAGTAACAGACCTTCAGAAATCCATACCCCTTTTTGAACAATTATTAAACACACCTTGCTACAAGACGGAACTGGTTGAAAGTGAAGGAGTAAGCACAGCCTTTTTTCAACTAGGGGACTCCAAGATCGAATTGCTGGAAGCTACCCGCCTCGATAGCCCGATCAGCAAATTCATTGAAAAAAGGGGAGAAGGGCTGCATCATATAGCCATAGAGGTAGAGAACATAGATGCCGAGATGAAACGGTTGTCTGCATTAGGCTTCGACCTGCTGAATGAACAACCCAAAGAGGGCGCTGATAATAAGATGATATGCTTCGTGCACCCTAAAACTACCAACGGTATGCTTTTAGAGATATGCCAGGAGAAAAAGATCTAAACACCTTTATACCTGACAACCGGCAGCACCAGGTAAGCCACGATGACATAAAGCACCAGACCTGCGAATAATCCGGCAAGGATTACGATAGAATAAGGCTTGTTGTTCTTGGTGGGAACAATGGCATCGTCAATTACATACAGGTTCATAGGCATTTCCTTTTTCTTCAGGAGTTCTTGCTTCTTTTTGTACAGATCATAAGAAAATGAGTATACAGAACCTTCTGAGCTAGGGGTGTTATTACCGGTTGATGCGCCCCCGGCCAGGTAATATTTCTTCTTCAGGGAATCCATCATTTTCAATTGGTTGTCAATGAAGCCGATCTCATCGTCTATTTCCCTGATCTTCAATTGTCTCTTATCGGTAAGGTATGAGTTACCGTTCTCCAGGTAATGTAATACGCCGTTTTGTATCTCCGGGACATAATTGGTATCGTTCAGGTATACATTCACGACAAAAGGTATGCGGTCTACATTCAGGTCCTTGGTCAGGTCTTCGCCAAGGATATTTGTTCCTTCAATGCTTTCGAGGGATAGCGCAGCTTTTTTGGAAATACCCAGTAATGTCTGCGCTTTGGGCCTGTTATTTTCCAAAAGGGTATTCAGTTTCACCAGCCTGTCACCATACACTTTTCTTACCAGTTCTTCATACATCACCGTAAAAGAAGCTCTGTAAACGCCGGATTTTTTAACGTTCAGGAAAACCAGGCATGCAGGTACCAGTATGACACAAGCAAAAAATATAACGGCATTTCTCCTGATATCAATATAAAAAAAATGCAAAACAGATATCAGCCTGCTATATAGCGAAACTGAGGGGTTATTATTTTCTGCAGGCATGGACGTCTAGAACATTTGGTTATTCAATCTGCAAAAATAGAACATTTGCGTTCCTTTATTACTGATTTAGCGTATAAATGTACTAAAAGAAAACATTAATAATCTTTTATAAAATTTAATACGTTGCAACAAAGAATTTGTTACCTTTATATCTCCGTTTATCTTATCTGCCCCATTACCTCAGTTTATTCCCGCTCCGTAACAATAGAATTATGCAGTAGAATGATGAGCAGTAAGCTATTTATTCGGGACCATGATATCGCGGCTGGAGATGAGGTATTAGTACGCGATTCTGTGCTAAAGACTTTAAAATATTTCCATGTATTCAGGCACCCGTTATATGCCCGGGAAATATATTCATTTCTGCAAATAAAAACGTCCAGAGAAGAATTAGATCATACGCTGGAAACTATGGTACGCGATGAGAGTATATTTTTTGCGCACAATATGTATTCCCTTGAAAATTCTGCACAAATTTTTTTGAAACGGTTAGTGGGTGCCGACATGGCAGCTGAAAAAATGAAAGAAGCCCGCAGATGTGCTGCTGTGATCTCGGCCTTCCCTTTTGTAAAAGGGGTTTTTGTGTCAGGTTCTTTGTCCAAAGGTTATGCCGACGAACGGTCTGATATAGATTTTTTTGTTGTCACGGCCCAAAAGCGGTTGTGGATCAGCCGTACCATACTCCATTTGTTCAAGAAATTAACCTTTCTGGTAAACAGGCAGCACTCTTTTTGCATGAATTATTTCATAGATGAGTCGAGGCTTTGCGTCGAAGAAAAGA
>DASPNB010000281.1:0-2327 GCA_035626755.1 Flavipsychrobacter sp. | reverse complement strand
GTGTGCGTGATCTTACTTTTATGGGTATAGCAGCCATAGTAGGTGCAGGTATATTCTCTACTATCGGTAAGGCCAGCTTTAACGGCGGGCCGGGAATCGTACTGCTTTTCATCTTTGTTTCAATTGCCTGTGCTTTCTCCGCCCTCTGCTATGCCGAATTTGCGAGCATGGTACCCGTGTCGGGCAGCGCCTATACCTATTCTTATGTGGCTTTTGGTGAAGTGATCGCCTGGATAATAGGCTGGGACCTGCTGATGGAGTACGCAATAGGTAATATAGCAGTTGCCATATCGTGGAGTGACTACTTTACCTCGTTGCTGGATGGTGTAGGCTGGCATATACCCGACTACCTATGCATGGATTACTGGACAGCCAGGGACATGACCAGTGATGCGGCGAAGGCAGCCTGGACAAATGCTCCGGAAATAGCAGGTGTAAAATTTATTTGTGACATACCTGCTTTCCTGATAACAGTCATCATTACATGGATTATCTATGTAGGGATAAGGGAGTCGAAGCGGAGTACTAATATAATGGTGATACTAAAGATGGCCATTATTGCTGTGGTGATATTGGCAGGCGCCTTTTATGTAAAAACTGAGAACTGGCAACCCTTTCTGCCGAACGGAATGGGCGGTGTGCTCAGCGGTACCGCAGCGGTGTTCTTTTCTTACATAGGCTTTGATGCGATATCTACAACTGCCGAAGAATGTAAGAATCCGCAACGCGATCTACCCAAAGCGATGTTTAATTCCCTGATCATTTGTACGGTGCTCTATATAGTTATTGCCCTTGTATTGACCGGAATGGTGAGCTATACCAAGTTGAACGTAGGTGATCCCCTGGCTTTTGTTTTTCATGAAATAGGCATGGACTGGCTGGCAGGTGTGATAGCTGTCAGCGCGGTTATAGCAACTGCCAGTGTTTTACTTGTATTCCAACTCGGTCAGCCGCGTATCTGGATGAGCATGAGCCGCGATGGCTTGCTGCCTCCTATATTCGCCCGCATTCATCCTAAATACAAAACGCCGTCCTTCTCTACAATTCTCACTGGTTTGGTTGTGGGTATACCGGCTTTATTTCTGAACTTAAGCGTGGTAGTAGACCTTACCAGTGTTGGTACTCTTTTCGCCTTTGTATTGGTATGCGGAGGTATCATCCGCCTGCAGCAACAACGAAAGAAGGCCGGGCATATACCCGGTGCAGACATAATAAAAGAAGACGGGGAAACCGCTGTGGTACCTGTGAGCAAATTCAAAACACCTTATGTAAACAGTAAATGGATTGTACCGTTGCTTTTCGTTTTAACGATAGTATTGTTTGCTATATACTATCCCGGCGGTGAGAATGGCTTCTTCTACTTTAAAGATGAGGCCGGCAACGTAACCTGGGAAGTGGTTAGGACAAAGGTTCCATACATTATGTTCGGTCTCCTGTTTGGCATTACAGCAATATTGTCTTTCCTGCATAGCTATTCGCTCATCCCAGTGCTCGGATTTCTTTCCTGCAGCTATTTGCTGTGTGAATCCGGTGTAAGCAACTGGGAGCGCTTCCTGGTTTGGCTGGTAGTGGGCCTGGTTATCTATTTTCTGTACGGTAAGAAAAAAAGCAAGTTGGCTCAGGCAAATAAAAAGGGAGCATAAAAAGCCCCCTTTATTCCGCTGCAAATAGAGGTTAAGGTGTTCCTTCAGTTATTTGGTCATTGTCGTCGCTGCCGAGGCTGTAGTAGTTATTTTCTTCGTCCTCTTCACCTATCTTCTCATTTTCGTCGTCGAGTTCTGATCCGGTGATGTCCAGGTCATCTGGGCTGTTCAGTTCATTAAGCGGCTCCCCGTCGTCGTCGGTATCGTCCAGTAAGTCAATAGAGGCTTCGTCGAGATTGATATTATGATCGGTCGCTTCCAGTAAGTTCAGATCCTGTGCTGTTACATCGGCTTCCGTGCCCATCACGATTTTGATGCCGTCTTCATCTTCGTCATCTAGCGTATCGCCGCTTACCAGGTCTTCTTCGTCGGCTGAGGAAATAGTTACGTCAGCAAGGTCTCCCAACGGAGGTACGGTGATATTTTCCTGTCCCGGTATATCGTTTACATCGGGTAAGTTGATGTACTCGTTATCGGTACTTACCATGCCGTTGTTGTTTTCTCGTTTGGTAATGTCTTCATTGGAGGGATAGTGCGGATACCCGGGATACTGATCAGCTTTTTGTTGCTCATCTGTATTGGCATTCGTACTATGCCTTACGTTTTCTCTGCCCGGTTGCTGATCTCTGCTGTTCATAGTATCTTCTTTCTAATCAATACTAAAAAGCTGTGCCGTCAATTGCT
>DASPNB010000280.1:0-2099 GCA_035626755.1 Flavipsychrobacter sp. | reverse complement strand
ATACCAAAATTTAGAAAGTAAAAAGGATTGCCTGATCTTATCACATGCCGGAGGATATTCGGATATTTGCATAGAGACCATTAAATATTTTTTTGAATGACGCAGACGTTTAAAGAGCTTATCAACGCCGATAAGCCGGTGCTGGTGGATTTTTCAGCAGAGTGGTGCGGGCCATGCAAGATGATGGAGCCAATACTGGCAGAACTGAAAAACAGGGTGGGCGACAAGGCCAGTATCATAAAAGTGGATGTGGACAGGAACAGGGCTGCTGCAGAAACCTATCGTGTATCGGGTGTTCCTACACTGATATTATTTAAAAACGGCGAGATAAAGTGGCGGCAGAGTGGTGTGGTGCCTGCCAATCAGTTGCAACAATTAATAGAACAATATGCCTGATATACTTACAATAAAAAAACCAGGGGACACCTGTATGCTCTCTTTAAAAAAAATCCTCAATTTATCATTAGCTCTTTTGCTCGCTTTTATTTCCTGCCGGTCTTCCCCGCAGGATAGCCTTTTGAATTCGCATTCATTCAGGGCGGCGATGAACGACAAAAAAGATGAAATACTGTTGGATGTACGCACCGCGGAAGAATTTGCGGAGGGCTATATTAAAGGAGCGGTAAATATCGATTGGAACGCCCCTTCTTTCACCACCGAAGTAGCTAAACTTGATAAGAACAAGCCTGTTTTTGTGTATTGCAGACGTGGTGGCCGAAGCAGCGCAGCTGTGCAGGCTCTAAAGGATATGGGCTTTAAAGAAGTGTATGACCTGGATGGCGGCATTACAAGATGGCAGAAAGATGGAATGCCACTGGAAACAGCGGCAGCCAAACAAGCTAAGGGAATGACGCTGGACGAGTTCCATAAGCTGCTGAATACAGATAAGCTGGTCCTGGTGGATTTTTACGCTACATGGTGTACCCCCTGCAGGAAAATGGACCCTTTCCTGGAGGAAATAGCCGCTGAAAAGCCAGAAATACTGGATTTGCACAAGATAAATGCCGACAAAAATACCCGTGTAGTGCAGGAATTGAACGTATCGGCATTACCTACTATTTTGTTATACAAAAACAAAAAGTTGGTCTGGAGCCATGTCGGTTATATTGGAAAAGATGGATTATTGGAAAAAATAAGTACCTTTAATTGATTTTCGTATCGTTTACCTGTTACATACAGAAAGCCTCGTTTTTACGGGGCTTTTGTATTAACAGGCCTGCCGCTCGTTAGTATTAATGCTGACATAGTCATAGTTGGGCTTTTTTGCAATAATATCGTTCCCCGTCCGTTTCAACTATTATTATGATATCATAACTTAGTAGTATGCGCCGTATAGGTTTATTTATAGCACTGGCATTGGTCGTTCACTCCTGCAAAAAGAAAGAAACCGGCAGTTCCACACCAGTTGAAGAGATCAAAGGTGATGCTATTGCTGTTGTCGTTAATAAAATACCTGATTCGGTATATATCAGCTTTAGCGGGTTGGATATCGCTACCGGTACCCGGCCTCATCTTATCGGGCTCACACTCCCGCCTTCTGATACGCTCATCATCGAGCGTGCCGACCTCAAAGACAGTTATCGCTACCAATACGAGTGGCATACCAAGGATCATACATACAGCAGCTGGCTGGCCACTGACATGTCCGGTTATCATAAAGGATCGTCTTTCGATTATTTTGGAGAGTCCCAGGACTATGTGCTGATGATAGAAGGGGCACAGCGCAACGAGCAGCTGATATGCCTTGATGGTGACGGGTTTTCCAGCACATGGGAGGCGGTAGATGCCTTTGACGCGAGCGGTGCTTCTATATGGAATAGCCTCACAGAACGTGAGCAGGCGCATAGTTTTACAATCAGCAGGTTTCATACCGTAAAGCATAGTTTTATTGATACTTCTGACAGGCAGCGTACCACCAACCTTGCATTTGCCCTTGATATGTCTTCGCAACACATGTGGCTAAAGGTGGAGCAGAAAGCTGACAGCTATGTGTTATGCAATGATCTGTCACCACATCTTTCTGTAAGCACCCAGGCGCGTGATACACTCTATTTTAGCCGTTTCACCAGCGATAGTACTGGCATTACCTACCCGCAGCC
>DASPNB010000279.1:0-3670 GCA_035626755.1 Flavipsychrobacter sp. | reverse complement strand
GAGGAATCAACCGAGCTGCCCGGTCCTAAAGTCCGTACACGCCAGCCGCGCATACTATAGCCACCACCTACGTAGTACTGTTTTATATAGGGAAGCGTAGAGGAACCGGCATATGGAATACCGACACCTCCATAGAACCTCAAAGCCACAGAAGAGTGATGGCGGATGAAAAAATGTTGAAGATCGAAGTCGAGCTTGAAGTACTGGAAATAGTCGAGGTTGAATGAATTGTCGAAAATGCGGCCAGCCCGCTGTATGAAGGTGAGTATGGAACCAGCTTCTTCAAGCGCAAGCCTGACGTAGGAGTAACTGCGGCCACGATTCTTTTCTCGATCTGTGAAAGTAAAGGCGACATTCTCTCCTTCTATGAAACTTTCGCGGTAGGTATTTTGCAGCAGTTGGTTTTCGTCCAAGCGAACCTGGAAGGATTCACTAATGCTTGGTAGCCTGATGATATTGATAAAAGCGGGTGATACTTCCCATGTCTTTGTTTTGGTTTCACGCCAGCTATAGGAAAGACCTGCCGTTGTCGTTACCATGGTGAAGTAGTTGAGACGGTCCATAAGATTGGTTCCGAAACTGAGTATACTGCGGGGAAGGTTCCTTTTGTTGGGATCTACTTTAAAAGGGACCAGGAATTTGGGGAAGTCGAGGCTGGTATTGAATCCGTAGTAAGTGGTACGCAGGTAGAATTTTTCGAAAAAATTGGTGCTGCGGGTGTTGTCGTACATGGATTCTATACCACCGCTGAGCGACATGCGCAGGAGGTTGGCACCGCGGCCAATGTTCTTGTCCCTGAAGTTGAGCGAAAGAGCATTGCCCAGCGTATACGTATTACCATTAGTGACTTCGATGTTGGTAGAGAAATCATGTTTTTTGGCCTTTGTCATGCTGATGCCGACGATAAGAAGATTCTCGCCGGGGTAGGAAGTATCCTCGCGCATATAGATATTAACCGTGTTGAAGACGCCCAGCTCGTTTAGTTTGTTGATCGTCTCGTTGTAGTCGCTCTGGCTGTATATAAAGCCACGCTTCAGGTAGATGTTGCGGTAAAGCACCTTCTCGCTCACATAATATTTGTGGTATTTGAAGAGGGTGTTTTCCATCTTCTTCTCGATCATAGTTGAATCACGTACGTCCCTCACATCTATGAAGTCAGGGTAGACGGTCACCCGGCTAACCGCATAGCGCTTAAAGGCAGCAGGGTCTTCGTCGGCGCGTATAACAACTGTGACGTCTAATTCGGGTCGTTGATTGGCGATGTCTGCTGTATTGATAGCACTTTCAAAAGGACTCTCGATATCCTGCAACATTTCCTTTTTGAAAGTATCAATCAGGAACGAAATATTATCGGTAGAGAATTTGTAGAAGCCCTTGTCGAGCATCAGGTTGACTATTCTTCTGCGCTCTTCATCTACCAATGATTTAGAGTAAGGTACTCCCGGCTTTAGCAGTGTTTCTTTAGCGCCATCTAAAACGATCTTCCTGACCAGGGAGTCTTTAATGTCATATCGTGATTCTCGCAAGTAATAGAATATCCCGGCGTCTATGTTGTAGGTGACATATGCCTTTTGTTTTTTGAAAACGGTGGTGTCATCAATTTTGGCGTAAAAGAAGCCCTGGTTATAAAGGTAGCCACGCATGTTCTGCATAGAGCGAGGTATCAATGTGCTGTCGTAGATAACCGGCGCCTCTACAGTTTTGGATTGCAGCTGATAGTTGGTAGGGTCCTTCTGGTATTTTTCGTAGCGATAGTTGTAAAGCCAGAGCCTGATAGGGAAATAACCAAAAGCGTACTTGTTTGATTTCTGGGCTACAAGGCGTTCGGTGTTATCTCTCAGCTCGCCGCGATTCGGGATGGGCTGGGTGGATTTGATCTTTATATCATTATCGCGGAGGAGATATTCACCCTCTTTGAGGTGTTTGGTGCTGCGGCACCCCGTCCACGCGGCGACAAGGAGGACAGACAGGATGGTCAAAGCCAGTCTCTTATATACCTCTCCTCTTTTTAGCATGTATAGTTAGCGCAATTAATATAGCTTTGTAGCCTTATGTTATCCAAGGCACAAAATAAATATATTCGGTCATTATCGCAGCAAAAATACCGTAAAGAAAACAATGTATTTATAGCTGAGGGCGATAAGATAGCCCGCGAATGGCTGGCTTCGGATGAGATGGTGCAAATGATAGTGGCGCTGAAAGACTGGGCCGATGCACATAAAGACCTTATTCATAAACATTCTGAGGCCTCGCTGCACCTGGTGGATGAGGATGAGCTAAAGGAGATATCGCTGTTGCAGACACCAAACCAGGTACTGCTGGTGGTGAGACATATGCCGCAATTCCCTGAAATGGAGCGGAAGGGTTGGTGCCTGGCCCTTGACGATATACAAGATCCGGGCAATATGGGAACGATTATACGTATAGCAGATTGGTTTGGCATTAAAGAGGTTGTTTGCTCACCCAACTGCGTAGACGCCTATAATCCGAAAGTGATACAGTCGGCTATGGGCAGTCACCTGAGGGTGCATATACATACGGCGGATCTGTATGACATGCTGAAGTACACGAAGCTGCCTGTATTTGCAGCCGCCCTGGAAGGGAAGAGTGCATATGGAGCCAAAAGGCTGAAGAAAGGAGTTCTTGTAATAGGCAATGAATCGAAAGGCATTTCTGAAAAAGTGATGGAACTGGCCACCGAGAAGGTAACCATACCCCGCACGGGAGGCGCTGAATCGCTGAATGCTGCCGTGTCTGCGGGCATTTTGTGCGCCTTGTTGTTACCCCACTAGTTGGATTTACAATTCTCTATTAATATTTTGGCACGACAGTTGGTTATGCTATATCAAAGAGCTATGCACAACTAAAAAGCAAATTTTATGAAACGGATACTATTACTCGCAATTCTGCTGATAAGTACACTGAGCGTTTTTGCTCAGAGAGGAGCTACCCTCAGGGTGAAACTAAGCACCAACCAGAAGCTATCGCTGGCGATTGATGACAGGTACTATGAAAAAAGGGGTAACTCACTAACCGTAGGCAACATACCGGCAGGTAAGCACTACCTCAAAGTATACAGCCTCCGGGTGGGGCAAAGGAGTGGGAGAGGCAGAGCTAACCTGGTATACTCAGGATATGTGGTGCTGAAGCCAAACTCTTTCAATGCTGCTGTGGTAGATCCTATGCAGAGAAAACTGAGCATGCGTACTACAACTACCTATGACAGGCCAGGCAACGACGATGTGTACCAAAACTGGAACGACAGGCACGATGATCATTACAACGACCTGTATGATGACCGATATAATGATAGGGATGATCGCCGGAACGACAGGTATAATGACAACGGCAATGTGATGAGGAACGAGGATGTGACTGACCTGGGTGCGCGGGTGAAAGACAGGATAACAGATAGTGACAAGCAACAGCTGATGCAAAGCGTGCTGAGCAACCGGACTTACTATACAGATCAACTCAGGACGATGATGGGTTGGCTTGGTTTTGAAAGTACCAAACTGGAGTTTGCCAAGTGGGCTTACGATAATGCTATAGACAAAGAGAACTACTGGAAACTGGAGGATGTGTTCAGCTTCAGCAGCTCAAAGAATGAACTGAACGAATATATACAGGGAAGGCCAGGCAATAATAACGATACTTACAACTATCGGGA
>DASPNB010000278.1:5000-8388 GCA_035626755.1 Flavipsychrobacter sp. | reverse complement strand
GACCAAACCTGCTTTGCCTGTTTTTTTACTTCTTCACTTACGCCGTAAGCTCCACCTATTAGTATTACGAGCGTTTTGGTACCCTGGTTCATCAGTTGTTGAAACTGCTGTGCCCACTGAGGCGAGCTGAGCATTTTTCCGCGCTCGTCCATGAGTATCAGGTAATGGTGACCCTGGAGGCGCTTTAGTATCAGTTCTTCTTCCTGTTTCCTGGTGCGCTCAACATCGGTGGTAGCTAGTTTTTTTGGTAGTTGCATTACCACAAGTTCAATCGGGTTCCATGGCTTTATCTTCTGAAAGTAAAGCCTGATCCCATCTTCTATGTAGCTGTCGTTTTCCTTGCCTATAGTCCAGATCTCGATATTCATGTAAAAATGCTGCTGTAGCGGGAGGCTAAGTTAAGCTACCCTACACTGGCCTAAGCCATTAGGAATTAATATTTTTGAATTGGTTTTTAAAATTTTCGCAAAATACCTATCTTTGCAGTCCCGAAAACGGGAGATGGCCTCGTAGCTCAACTGAATAGAGCATTTGACTACGGATCAAAAGGTTTCAGGTTTGAATCCTGACGAGGTCACAATACTGGCGGAGGCTACCTGAAAGGGTGGCCTTTTGTTTTGCATATATTTTACAATTCAGTCAATAAGAGTATTAGCGGCCACCGCCGGATCTATCACCACGAGGGAAATCAGGGCGCACCCTGTCACGCTCGCGTTGTTCGGCGTCAGGGTTTTGCTGCGGTGCACCGCCTTTGAAGTTTCTAAGTGTGTACGTAAGAGTCAGCATAAAATAGCGGGTAAGCACCTGGGTACGGACGTCCTCAAAATAAGTTTCTGTAATGTTCCTTGAAATCGCCTGGTTCTGCTTCAAAATGTCATATGCACTTATGCGCGCTTCAAGTGCCCGGTTTTCCAGGAATTTATAGCCTATGTATGCGTTCCAAAGCAGGAAGCTCTGATTGAATGTGGCGTCTGAAAGACCAGAGTAATAGTTGTGTGTCAGGGAGGTATTGAATACAACATTCTTCAGGAAAATCCAGTTCAGCTTAGCGCTCGCCAGGTGATTGAAATAACTGTTATCGCTTGTTGATTGCAGAGTGTTCTTTACATTGTTGTAGTTGGCGGTATAACTAATGGTAAAGTCAAGGTTCTCACTAATATTGCTACCCAGCACCAGGCCACCGTTTATAGCTGAGTTATTGGAAAAATTCTTTTGACCATTCAGCAGGGAAGGTGAGTGTGTGTAGGTGTAACCTGCATTCATGTTCAGGTTGCTTTTAATGGCCTCTATGGGTAAACCGTAGGTAACGAATGTCCTGGCGCTATAATAACCGCTGAGATTTACAGGACGGCTGAGCTGTGCCCCACGAGGTATGATCACGAGGTCGCGATAGTTAGTAGAGTCAGTGGGTATAATGGTCTCAGTTGCTATGTAGTTGTTAATAAAATTTCCATTTGCAAAAACAAAGAAGCTGTGCTGCGTTTTAGGATTCGTACTGCCGAAGCGTACAGAGACATTATGGTTGTAATCCTGCGTCAGATCAGGATTGCCGGCACGGAGGAGGATAGGGTTACTGATATCCACCACATCCTGCAACTGCGATATTGAAGGGGGATTGGTGGAGGTGCGGTAGAATACACGAATATTGCTGGTTTGCGTGAAGCGGTAGTTGAACATTGCGTTGGGCAGCACGTTAATGAAGTCTTTATTGATGTTGTACATATATGGTTCGTACTGAGTTCCCCCGAGTATGGCATACTGGCCATTTACCCCTACGTTGAAGTTCATCTTACGATCGCCGATGCGATAACTAAGGCCACCGCGATGGGTGGTGTAGGTGTTGTCAATTCGGTTGGAGAGCGAAACCGCGTCTTCGTAAGTATCTGTGATGGTATTGAGACTATCAGTTTGTTTGTCGGCTTTGTTATTGGTATAAGAGGGGTTGTAGCTTATGGAAAGCTGGCCGGTTTTTCCTATAGGTTCAGTATAGGTAAGATTGCCGGATAAGGTGTAGCTGTTGGTTGTATTGGCATTCCTGAGATCGAGTAGGGTGGTGTCGGTTACATACTCGTTTAGAGAGAACGTGCTGCCTTCACCATTCCTATTATTGACCTGAGTATTGAAGCTCAATGAAACTGTACGCCTATCTTTATTAAAACGGTGGCGATACAAGAGGTTATTGGAGAAATTATAGCCGAGGCTGTTAGAATTGTTCCGGTTAATAATGCTACTCAACGGAATATCGGTGCCGGGTGAAACAATGTTGTTGCCTATCACTTCTGAATTGCTGTTGAAATTTTGCACACTCAGCCGCGGGGTAAGGACTATGCTGTTGTTAGAGTCTATATCGTACTCCAGCCGTAGGTTTGCACGATGGTTGATGTTATGCGAACTCACCGTACCTGTTTCGTTATAGACAAGATTGGTGTCGGTGTTGGTGAAATAATTACGTACTATTTCGGATGTATTATTGTTCTGCGTTGAATTGAAAAAGTAACTACCTGAAGCTTTTATATTCCTGCCCCAGTTATCGCTATAGTTCAGGCCAAGTGAATTTGTGGTGCTAATGCCACCCTGCTGGCCCACGAGAAAATTCTCTGAGCCGCCACCCTGCCAGCCGCCGCCCCTGCCGCCGCGGGAGCCACCCCTGCCGCCGCGAAATCCGCCGCCGCGGTTTTGGCCGCTTGAAGCACCAACAGAACCGGTAATATCATCAACACTGAAGTTTTGCAGATTGATATTGTTAGACATGCCGATGATTGATATCCGCCTGTCACCATTGAAGAAGTTGATGTTGCCGCCTACCTGGTAGCGATTTTCCAGTCCGGGATCTTCTCCATAGCCATAGCCTGCGTAAACTTTTCCGAATTGACCGGCATTGCGCCCCCGCTTGGTGACAATGTTGATAGACTTGGAAGTATTGCCATCGTCAAAGCCTGTAAACTGAGCCTGGTCGCTCATCTTATCGAAGACCTGTATCTTATCAATTATTTCTGCGGGGAGATTTTTAAGTGCTGCGTTGGGATCATCACCAAAGAAGGGTTTGCCATCTACCAGTACCTCCTTTACTGTTTCTCCATTCACCTTCACTCCCTCGTTATCGGAAGTGATGCCTGGCATTTTAGTGATGAGATCTTCTGCATTTGCATCAGGATTAGTTTTATATGCACCGGCGTTGAACTGGGAAGTATCGCCTATCTGCTGTGCGCGTGTTTGTGTGCCCGCTATATTTACCGTTTTCAATGTTGTGGCAGATATCTTCAGTCTTAAGGTTCCAAGGAGAACATCGGCATTACTGACTGCGACGTTTCGCTGCAGTCGCTCGTAGCCCAGGTAAGTGATCGTAAGCAGATACTGACCGGGCTGTATATTCGGAATGGTGAAATAA
>DASPNB010000277.1:0-4914 GCA_035626755.1 Flavipsychrobacter sp. | reverse complement strand
CCGCTGATAGCTGATATGAGCAGCGATATACTCAGCAAGCGGACCGACTATAGCAGGTACGCGATGTTCTATGCCTGTGCGCAAAAGAACATCGGCCCAGCCGGTGTTGCCCTCGCCGTTATACACAAGGATTTGCTGGCAAAAAGCAAACGGGAGCTTCAGCCCATGATGAGCTATGCCGCGCATGCGGCAAAGAACTCGGTGTTAAACACGCCTCCTGTTTTCGCTATCTATACCTCTATGCTTACACTCCGCTGGACAAAAGCAAAAGGCATTGCAGCCATAGAAAAGGAAAACGAAGAAAAGGCAGGACTTTTGTATGCTGAGCTGGAAAGAAACAGTGCCTTTACCCTGCGGGTCGCAGAAGCTGCGCACAGAAGCAAAATGAATGTATGTTTCAATGCCAAAGATGCCGCAACTGAAAATGCCTTTGTAGCTTTGTGCGCCCAACACAACATCACAGGTATTGAAGGGCACCGAACTGTGGGCGGACTAAGGGTTTCGCTTTATAATGCAGTAACAACCGACCAGGTAAAAGCCCTGGTGAACGTAATGAAAGAATTTGAAAAATAGAATAAGCTAAAGATACATGGCAAAGATCATCCCTTTTAAAGGCCTGAGGCCGAAGAAAGAAATAGCACCGCTTATGGCCACTCTACCTTATGATGTGGTAAGCGTAGCAGAAGCAAGGCAATTCAGGAAAGACCCTTACAACTTCTATCACGTTACCCGCTCGGAGATAGACCTTAATGAAAATGTAGACGTGCATAGCATGCAGGTATACGAAAAAGCCAAGGAAACATTGGACCAGTGGATGGCCGATAAGGTGATGGTGCAGGATAACGAGCCCTGCTACTACATATACGAACTTGAAATGAATGGCCGTTCACAAACCGGGCTGATCTGTGGTTCTTCCTGTGATGACTATTTCAACGGCGTGATAAAAAAACACGAATTTACCCGTCCTGAAAAGGAACTGGACCGTATCAACCATATAAAAACAACTCGTGCCCAAACAGGAATTGTATTCCTGGCCTACAAAGACCACGAAGATGTGCAGGAGATCATCAGCAACTGGAAAAGTAGTCACCAGCCGGAAAACGATTTCAAGGCGGAAGATGGTATACGCCATACTTTCTGGGTGATAGACGACTATGCCAAGGTTTCTCTCATCAGCCGGCTTTTTGAAGAAGAGGTGCCTGCTACTTATATAGCAGATGGTCACCACCGTGCAGCTTCAGCAGGCAAGGTTTGCCAGGAGATGCGCGACAACGGCATGTACATAACAGGAGATGAATCTTTCAATTACTTCATTACTGCTATTTTCCCGGAGAGCCAACTGGCGATCCTGGATTACAACCGCGTTGTGAAAGACCTGAACGGAATGACCGCTGACGGATTTGTGGAGGCTCTGAAAAAAGACTTTGAAGTAGAAAAAGTTGCCGGACAGTACAGGCCGAAGGTTGCACACGAGTTCGGAATGTATATCTCCGGCTCCTGGTACAAGCTCACCGTAAAGCCGGGAACATTTGGCAATGACCCGATAAGTGTATTGGACGTAAGCATCCTGCAGAACAATATTCTTTCCAAATTGTTGAATATCAATGACCCCCGTACCGATAAGCGTGTTGACTTTGTTGGCGGTATCCGGGGCCTTGGTGAGCTTGAAAAGCGCGTAGATAGCGGAGAAATGGCGGCAGCGTTTGCCTGCTACCCGGTAAGCATACAACAGTTGTTTTCTGTAGCCGACAGCGGCAATGTTATGCCACCCAAGAGCACCTGGTTCGAGCCAAAAACAAGAGATGGACTGGTAGTGCACCTTATTTAATCCCCTCCGCCCCCTGAAGGTGGAAACTCTAAGATGCTATGAAGAAAAAATGTTCTCAGGCGCGTCAAATTTGATCTTTGAGAATGCCAGGAACTTTTATTATTAACTATAAAAATAAGAAGCCCCTTTAGGGGTTTGGGGTTATTATGGAATACAGGAGAATGGGCAAAACCGGATTGCAGCTAAGCGTGCTTTCCTATGGTTCATGGGTGACTTTTGCCAAGCAGATTGACGACAGCGCCTCTGACGCGCTAATGAGCTATGCCTATGACAACGGCATTAACTTCTTCGACAATGCCGAAGTCTACTCACGTGGAGAAAGTGAGCTGATGATGGGCCGCATACTGAAAAAGAAAAGCTGGGATCGCTCATCTTATATCGTGTCTAGCAAGGTATTCTTCGGTTGGAGAGGTGATAACAACAAGCCGAATCAAAAAGGCCTCAGCCGTAAGCATATAACAGAAGCCTGCCACGAAGCTTTGGGAAGGTTCCAGCTGGAATACCTCGACCTCTTCTTTTGTCACAGGCCGGACAGGAATGTTCCCATAGAAGAAGTAGTTCGTACTATGAATACACTTATTCAACAGGGAAAGATATTCTACTGGGGCACCAGCGAATGGACAGGGGCCGAAATAATGGAAGCACACATGGTAGCCAGACAACTGGGCCTGGAAGGCCCTGCAATGGAGCAGCCGCAGTATAACCTGCTGGAGCGCCATAAGATGGAATCCGACTACATGCCTATATTCAATAGCGTGGGCCTGGGCACTACAATATGGAGTCCACTGGCTTCGGGCTTGCTTACGGGCAAATATAACAATGGCATTCCTGAAGGCTCGCGCCTTGCGCTGGAAGGCTTTGAATGGCTGAAGGACCGTACCCTGAGTGATGAACGGATTGCCCGCGTCCGCGAGCTGGAATCCGTAGCTAAAGAGCTGGGCACCTCATTAGCCACGCTGGCTATTGCCTGGTGTATCAGCAACCCCAATGTTACTACCGCCATACTTGGCGCCACTAAACAGGAACAGCTGGCCGAAAACTTTAAGGCACTGGAGCTATATCCTAAGCTCACCCCCGAAGTAAAAGAAAGAATAGATGGTATAATGAAGTCGAAGCCCGCCTTCGCGACTTTTTAAAATACAGAAGGCCACCCGGAAACAGGCGGCCTTCTTCTTTATTGTTCCACTTATGCTTATTTGCTTTTCTTATTAGCCGTCTTCTTGCGGGCAGCGCTCTTTTTAGTAGCTGCTTTTTTGCTGCCTGTACTTTTCTTCGTAGTTGACTTTTTTGTAGCACTCCTCTTTGTTGCAGATTTTTTTGAAGCGCTCTTTTTTGTTGTTGTTTTCTTAGATGTTGATTTCTTTGCACCCTTCTTAGAAGCGGCTTTCTTTGTTCCCCCGCTCTTCTTAGAGGCAGATTTTTTGCTGCTCTTTTTTGTTGCTGTCTTCTTTTCCGGAACCTTTTCGCCACGTTCACGGGCTTCTGAAAGGCCTATTGCAATCGCCTGTTTGCGGCTGGTAACTTTCTTACCTGATCGGCCGCTTTTGAGTTTTCCTTCTTTCATTTCGTGCATGGTTTCTTCTACCTTGTCACCTGCACCTTTTGAATACCTACGTGCCATGTTTGTGTTATTTGGTTAGTAATACAGTCGCATACGTATCTTAAAAATCATACCACAATAGTCGGTCTGCATCCTGTCTTTGAGGAATATTTTACACAGCCGCCTGTTCTGTCCTTGATCTTCACCCACTTAACTCTGCTGGCACAAGCTTGGGATGCTTTTACCTAAAAAACAGGCATGGTAGCCCACATTAAGTCATACTTCAAAGTGCTGAAAGATGCATTCTCTGAATTCAACCTGGATAATGTCACCAAGCTTAGCGCTTCGCTGGCGTATTATACGGTATTCTCTATTGGCCCTTTGTTGCTGGTTATCATTACTGTAGCGGGCTGGTTTTACGATCCTCAAACTATTTCGGGTTACATGCACAACGAAATAGCCGGCCTGATTGGCCCCCAGGCAGCGAGGCAGATACAAGCCACTTTACAAAATCTATCGCAGCAAAATAACAAAGACCTGTTCGGGCTGGTAGGTATACTTGTTCTCTTGTTTGGTGCAACAACAGTTTTTGCCGAGATACAGAGCTCCATAAACTATATCTGGTCTATCCGCGCAAAGCCTAAAAAGGGCTGGCTCAAATATATTCGCGATCGCGTTCTCTCTTTTTCCCTTGTTGTCGGTATTGGTTTCCTCATGCTTGTTTCCCTGGTAGTAAATGCAATGATGGATGCCCTTACATCAAGACTTGAGTTTATCTTCGGCGATGCCAATATCATTTTTGCAAAGGTATTAAGCACTACTCTTCTGTTTGCCGTTATCAGCTTTCTGTTTTCGGTGATATACAAGGTGTTGCCCGATGCTAAAATAAGCTGGAAGGATGCCTTTATCGGGTCTACATTTACGAGCTTCCTCTTCCTGCTCGGAAGGGTTGGCATAGGGTATTACCTGAGCACATCAGACTTTGATACTTATGGTGCAGCGGCGGCTATCATCATTATTCTTACCTGGGTGTACTACTCTGCTATGATCCTGTATTTCGGCGCTGAGTTCACGAAGGTATATGCCCTGGAAAAGGGCCGCGGCATAGAGCCCTACGAAACGGCAGTATTTATTGTAAAAAGAGAAGCCAAGGAATTGCCCGACGAAGTAAAGGACCCCCATCATAATCCTGCCCACCCTGACGAGTACGTGCAGAAAAAATGATCAGGAGCGGTCCATAAGTTGCCTGATAGAACGGATGGAGACAAAGCCGAACGGGAACATGAGCAATACCTCGGCTGCACCAAATAATAACAACTTGTTATACCACTCCAGGCCAAGCATATCGAAACTATAAGCGAGCCCGATACTAAATGCCAGAAATGCTAAATGCGCAATGATCCATTTTATATTTAATGGCAGCTTAAACGTCTTCCCGGAGAAAATAATATACCCAATGGATAGTGTTGTTTGCGTTACTACGGTAGAAACAGCGGCTCCTACCGCTTTGTAATCTGGTATAAGGAAATAGTTCAACCCCATATTC
>DASPNB010000276.1:0-3415 GCA_035626755.1 Flavipsychrobacter sp. | reverse complement strand
AAGGGCGCCTTGCCTATAGCCATACAGGCAAGAGCAGAAAAATACAAAGGCCTCATCCTGCCTAAAGAGAACGCCCGCGAGGCAGGACTGGTGAACAACCTCGACGTCTATGGCGTATCCAACATACAGGAGGTGATCGACTTTTTTGAAGGCAGATCGCAGCTGCAGCCCGTACAGGTAAACACCCGCGAAGAATTCTTTGCCTCCCAATACGATTTCGATATCGACTTCAACGATGTAAAGGGGCAGGAAAACGTAAAGCGGGCGCTCGAAATAGCTGCTGCCGGTGGGCACAATGCCATATTGATAGGACCTCCCGGTGCAGGTAAAACCATGCTGGCCAAACGCCTGCCTACCATACTACCCCCGCTGTCTTTACACGAAGCACTGGAGACTACCAAGATACACTCTGTGGCGGGCAAGATGCCGGGCAATAGCTCCCTGGTGGCGCAACGCCCGTTCCGCTCACCGCACCACACCATTAGCGATGTGGCGCTGGTAGGTGGCGGGGGCATTCCCCAGCCGGGAGAAATTTCACTGGCGCACAATGGCGTGCTCTTCCTGGACGAGCTGCCCGAGTTTAAACGCACCGTGCTGGAGGTAATGCGCCAGCCTATGGAAGAGCGCAGGGTGTCTATAGCCCGCGCCAAAGTGAGTATCGATTTTCCCGCATCCTTTATGCTGGTAGCCTCTATGAACCCCTGCCCATGTGGCTATTTTAACCACCCGGAGAAAGAGTGTACCTGCTCGCCGCAGGTGGTGCAGCGCTACCTGAACAAGGTCTCAGGGCCGTTGCTTGATCGTATAGACCTGCATGTGGAGGTGACGCCGGTAGCCTTCAACGAACTATCCTCCCAGAAAAAATCGGAAGACAGCAGCTCCGTGCGCGAGCGGGTACTGAAGGCAAGAGACATACAGGAAAAAAGGTACGAACAGCTGGATGGCGTTTACTGCAATGCACAGATAAGCAGCAAAACACTAAAGGAGATCTGCGTCATCAACTCAGTAGGACAAACCCTGCTCAAGACCGCCATGGAAAGACTCAACCTCTCTGCCCGCGCTTATGACCGCATACTAAAAGTCTCCCGAACGATAGCCGACCTGGCGGACAGTGAAGACATAAAGCCTGAACACCTGGCCGAAGCCATACAATACCGCAGCCTGGACAGGGAAGGATGGGCGGGTTAATTCTCAATGACTCAATTGCGGAATGGCTCAACTCACCTTTACGCGATGCTGACATCACTCTTGTTTTAATCCTTTAATAAAATTCAGAAATTGTTGATACCCTTTTTCATTCAAAAGTACCAGCTCTAGTCTATCTTCCTGAACAATATACAATTGTATGTTACCACAACCAACGTAGACTGTTTTATTTCTAAACTCAAAAGCAGCATCAACAGTACAAAGTGCCAAGCTGAGCAGAGCGTTTAATTAAACTTGTATCGTTAAGTATATGCAGAAATGACGTCGCCTCCAAGCGAGAAATTTCTTTTATCTTCTTAAATTTCCACTTACGGACTGATTGGGGAATCGAAACGGCAGGATTACATCCTATCCAAGCATCGCCCCTCCTCCAAAATAAGCTATCAATAAAACAAAGGACCATAATAAGCTATGAAGCATTGTAATTAGCACATAACCAATGCTATGATCCTCCGAATTGTATGAATACTTCATGTGAAGAATCCATATCAATAGTACACAAGCAATTTTTATGAAAGCATCTAACTCGTCAAAAAAACTATATGGCCGAAGATTAGATTTTAGAATAAGTTTTAGAAATCGTGTTTCAAAAACACCGACCAACCCAAGGAACGCGATACTTATATTTAACTTTAGAAATGCTTTCATTACTTTACTGGTGAACATTTACTCTTAATATCTTCTCCGGGCATTGAAAAATACATAATGGACACGATATCTGCGCTGGCTTGATTAATCAGATGGGGCCGATTTAATCAAGCCAGGATATTTCTTTTATGTTTTTCAATGTTGCGACCTTAGCATTGTTCATACGATCATATATGTAATACCGATCGCGGTTAGTGTAGCTACGCATTAACAGGTATCGATTATCAGGCGAATAGCTGGGTTTGTCGGCCTTTAGATGATAAGCTTTTTGTACACCTGTAGCCATATTATACTCAACTACTGAACATCTTGTAACAAACATTGGTGAGGCATGGTTTACCATTAACACCCACTCGTTATCTTTTGTAAAATCAAACACCTCTCTGTCCATTTTTGAACATGGGGAAGGTTCGACTTTTCGGCATTCAGTAGGACAATCTATGCTCATTTTCTTCCATAAAATTGTATTTCCCTTCATAACAGCAATACCACAATACCGCATTAGCAACACCTTTTCCTTGACGAAGAATCTTTTGCAACAATCATCGCCATCGTAGGTATTCCCATTAAATCTCACATTTCCTTTGGAATAACTTGTGCTATCGTAAGTTGCAACTGGAACGAACTGCTTATTGATCACGGAGTATGAAAAATTCTTACCATCATTGCGTTCCAGTAATAACGTCTGCGATAATAAATGGTGAGGTATAGCACTCAAAGCCCAGAATAATCCTAATATTTTTGATTTACTATTCATGCTGTAACGAATAAGGTATATGCAGGGGTTAATAAGAAAGCTTCCTTCGCCGCCAATTATCATCTGAAAAATTATCCAAATCGATGTTTCTTAAGCACCATTCCATATGGTTGAAAGCGATTATTATTGCTGCAATGGCATCAAGCGAAAAAAAATTCGCTCTGATGAGCTGAGAGAAAATTAAAAAGATATCCTGAAAAGTCGACGTAATTTCAACCGGAACATCAACAAAGTTCTCCATACTTTTTACCTGATCTTCATACGGTAAAGCGATCATCTTTAGGCCTTCAACAAACGTATTATATTGAGCTTCTACGTTCATAATAAATTTTTATCGAGCGAGCACTTTTACAGGAATCGAATTTCCCGCTCCACCCAAAGAAAGCGATGCCCCCCAGGCATTTTAAGGTAGTTGGTTACGTCTCAACTCAGTCGCCTTGATGCTGCCGAGGTCCCCGGAAGGCGGGTGACTCGGCAGGGAAGGAATATTCTTCTATTTTTCACACTACTGTTTCATTATCCTTATCGCCGCCCGCTGCTCTTTATTCTGCAGTTCCAGAAGGTACATAGCTGGAGCTAGCCGGTCTGTGGATATACCCTTACTGTCGGGTTGTAGTATGCCAACTTGTACCACCACTCCTGTAATACTTAATAGCCGGTAACTTGTTTGCGCAGTTAATCCTTGTATTTGCAAAAGTTCTGTCACGGGATTAGGATAAACCACTATGTCACTACTTATCACCAGTTCATTGACACTTTGCGGTGCACAACCTGGATAACCATGCTTTGCAACAAAAAAATCTG
>DASPNB010000275.1:0-2814 GCA_035626755.1 Flavipsychrobacter sp. | reverse complement strand
ACGCCGGCAAGTCAACTACAGCTTTTCTTTTCCCAATTGTAGCCATGGTACCGGGGTTCTTGTAGATGAAGGGTCGTAAATCCCGACCCCGGATAAGACTTAGGAAATTTTTAGCCAGGTTCTTGGCTTGGTTGGTAGCTACATTGGCCAACTGGGGATGACCTTTGGGCCAGTCTTTGTTTTCCATATAGGCGACATCACCGATGGCAAACACGTTATCTATGCCGTCCAGGCGGTTGAATTGATCTACCTTAATGCGGTTGCCTTTTACTACCAGGTCTTTTGGAATACCCATGGGTATGTTACCCATCACGCCGGCCGCCCATATTAGCGTACGTGCCCTTATAATCCTCCCATCTTTTGTATGTACAGTATTGCCATCGTAATCCGCCACTATCGTACCCGTCCATACTTGTACGCCCAGATTTTCCAGGTATTGCTTCGATGCTTTTTGCGCGGTTTCACTCATTGCCGATAGTGTCATATCCTGACCTTCCAGCAGGTAAATACCCAGGTTACTGAAATCCATATCAGGATAATCGCGGGGTAATATCCTGGTTTTCATTTCCGCTAATGCACCGGCCAATTCCACACCCGTAGGCCCACCTCCTACTATCACGATGTTCATGATACCGGATAGTTCTTCATGCGAAGCAGTCAGCGCATCTTCAAAATTCAGAAGGATACGGTTACGCAAGGTTATTGCTTCGGTCGTAGACTTCATCGGGTATGCGTATTTCTCGATGTTCTTATTGCCAAAAAAGTTTGAAGTACAGCCCGTGGCTATCACCAGGTAATCGTAGGGTATCTCCCTGTCCGCCGTCTGCACAGTATTTGCCTGCATGTCAATCATTTCCACCCTTGAGATGCGGACATGAACATTTTTTTCGCGCTGGAAAACTTTACGTAGTGGAAATGAAATAGAGCTTGGCTCAAGACGAGCTGTGGCTACCTGGTAAAATAGAGGCTGAAATTGGTGAAAGTTATATTGATCTACTATAGTTATCTCGTAGTCTACATCCCTGATCCTGCGGGCCAATTGAAGACCTGCAAATCCCGCACCCAGTATCACAACCCGTTTTTTAGCCATGTCGCCTGGTTTTTTGTAAAATTACCCTATATATAACAAGGTGGAAAATTAATAGTTGCAATTGTCCCATAGGTCAAACGTATAGTTCTTGGGAACGGGTCAATGAGCGCAGGAAACCAATATTTTAATATATTAGTGCGATAATAGCATTTATGCAGTTCGGAGAAGCTAAAAAATTCATTCTGGGCAAGCTGAAAAAAGAGTTGCCCCGGCACCTCTCCTATCACAGCGTAGAGCATGTGAAGGACGTTTTTGATTCCTGCAAAAGCATAGCTGCCAGCGAAGGCGTAAAGGGTGATGACCTGAAGTTGCTGCTTACAGCCGCCCTGTTTCACGATTCAGGTTTCCTGAAAGGTCCGAAAGAGCACGAGAAAAAATCCTGCACCATAGCCAGGAAATATTTGCCCGACTACGGTTATACACCGGAGCAAATAAAAAAGATATGTGGCATGATAATGGCCACAAGGGTGCCTCAGCAACCTAAGAATCATCTTGAAGAAATTATTTGCGATGCCGACCTCGACTACCTGGGACGGGATGACTTCTTTACAATAGGCGATAAGCTCTTTGCCGAATTATCTGTTTACGGTATACTCAACACCGAGGATGAATGGAACAAACTACAGGTACGTTTCCTGGAATCTCACCATTACTTCACGAAGACAACCATCAAACTCAGGCAGAAGAAAAAAGACAAACATTTGAAACTGGTAAAATCAAAGATCGGCAGGTAGCGGCATGAGTAAAGAATTAAACCTTTCACATTTTTTAAGTGATACTATTTATATTATCCTGGGTATCGTATTCAGTGCTTTTGCTATGAAGAGCTTCCTGGTGCCAAACCATTTTTTAGATGGCGGCGTGACCGGCCTCTCACTATTGGGCCATGAAGTCTTCCACTGGAACCTTGGACTGCTCCTGATATTGACTAACCTGCCATTCATCGTTATGGGGGCTTACCAGGTCAGCAAGGGTTTTGCAGTAAAGACGTCGCTTGCGGTTATCGGGCTGGCTATAGCTTTGCAATATATAGAGTTCCCGACTGTTACATCCGACAACCTGCTGGTGTCTATGTTCGGCGGCTTTTTCCTGGGGCTGGGCATAGGACTGGCCATGCGAGGCGGCTGTGCTATAGACGGGCTGGAAGTGCTGGCGCTGTACACACTAAAGAAGACCAGCTTTACCATTACAGAAGTAATTCTTGGTATGAATATCGTCATCTTCCTGGCCGCAGGCATCCATTTCGGGATAGAAACCGCATTGTATGCCATGCTTACTTATTACATAGCCATGCGCACCATTGACTATGTGATAGAAGGTATGGAAGCCTATACCGGCGTCACCATCATTTCCGGCAAGAGCGATGAGGTAAAAGAAGCGTTGGTGCTGAAGATGGGACGTGGCATCACCATTTACAAGGGAGAGCGTGGCTTTATGAAGGACAGCTTCGATGTGAGCCACGATTGCGATATTGTCTTCACCGTCATTACCCGCCTTGAAGTACGCAAACTCAAGAACGTTGTTCACAGGATAGACCCCAAGGCATTTGTATTTACACACACCATTAAGGAAACCGCCGGCGGTGTATTAAAGAGAAAGGTCGTACATTAGCATATATAAATTTTTCTGCGGTTATGAGGGAGATACTGGCAATGGCACTGGCTGTATGTTTAACTATTTCGGCAACAGCCCAGACGACGGGTTATTCCGTGACGGAAAAAGAA
>DASPNB010000274.1:0-3882 GCA_035626755.1 Flavipsychrobacter sp. | reverse complement strand
AAAATGAGGACTATTGCTACGTTTTTGGTATTACTGCTTTCCACACAAATGAACGCGCAAAATGACGATGGCCTGCGTTCTGCCAGGATGCTTCCGCTCGATACAACTATCAGCGGAGCTATTGCCTTCAACAATGAACTGCTGTCATGTGCCCCGGGCTACAGTTTTAAGTTCGTAGACAAGGAATCGCCCAACGAACTGAAATACCTTTACGAACATAGCAACCATGAAACGCTGAAAATTGAATATGCCTACAAACAAAAAGGCGATGACGGAGACGCAAAGCCCAAACCTCTTATTTTCTCCCAGAAGATAATAGCCGATAACGGTACCATAGCTCTGATATACAACTGTATGTTCGGTGAGAACATTAAGGCCGAACAATTGGAAGCTTTCAGCGGCATGGGGCGTGGCTTCGTGTTTCACGAACGCGATTATCATTACAGTCTTTTGCCCGACGATTATAAACCTGGTTATTGGGTGCTGACGTTCACTGAGTAGGTGGTTTTCTTTTAATATCTGGCCTGACATTATCCTTCCAAAAATATAAATACAAGCAAAATCCAGTACAGGCAAGGCTTTCCGCAAATGTGGAAAAACACCTAAAAAATCTTTTGTAAAAAACGGGATATGCTTATCTTTGCGTCCCGCTCCGCAAGGAACATTGGAGATTTCGTAGCTCAGTTGGTAGAGCAATACACTTTTAATGTATGGGTCTTGGGTTCGAGTCCCAACGGAATCACCTGATATAAAAGCCATCCCGACGAGAGTCGGATGGCTTTTGTTTTTGCCCACGATCTCTTCCCTCGTTCAGGCATCCTCGCTTGAATTATCTAAAACCGGCTCCGCAAACCCTTTTGTGCAAAACTTTATTTGCATCACCCCTCCCTCATTTCGTATCTTTACATATAACAGTCCGCCGGTATATCGGCAAGCTCTTTGACATATCTGTAAACCCTTCCGGAAACTGATCACGTATCGAAACTCCGTATCAGTCTCAACAAAAGCCGTCTGCGAATTTCTGCGGGAAAGACATCGGGCATCAAGTATCCAGCATCAAGTATCCAGTATCCAGAATCCAGTTAACCTGTGTGGTAGTATAATTAACCTCGAATGGTAGCAAATGCACCTAAAATGCACCTAAAATGGTAGTAAAATTCACCTGTCTTCACCACGAAATGGTAGTATAAATTCCTGAAACCCTTTACTGGCCACACCACCCCTCCCGGTATCATCAGCAAAATGCACCTAAAACGATTTTGGGTAATAACAGGAGCTTATAAAACTGCTATTGCTCACATCATTTCGGTAAGTACACGCTCCAGCTTATCAAAGTTCTCCTCGTTTTTATCCGGTGCGAACTTTCTTATTTTATCGCATTCTTCTTTGGTCTTGAACTGCATACTGAAACTAAGGAAGGTATCTCCGTCAGGCGTTTCATCAAAAGTGGCCACAACCCTGAAAATCGGTTGTGACAGGCGGTTCCAGGCTATTAGTTTGGGTTCTTCTATAGCACAGAATACACATTCATTCTGGTAGTTTCCTTTCTCAGGCCCATGCATGGTGAATTTCCAGGTGCCGCCGGGCCTTAGGTCAAACTGGTGAAAGGTGTTGCTGAAGCCCTTAGGTCCCCACCATTTAGCTAAAAGACCGGGCTCAGTCCATGCACGAAACATCGAGGTTCGTGGATATCTAAATAGCCGCGAACTAAGTATTTCACATTCGGGTGAAACAACAAAAAGATCCTGGTCCATTATTTAGCGGCTTGTAGATAAGTGATTGTATTTTCACTCCTCATCTCATACCAGGCCGTTACTTCCTGTCCGTTAGCCCTTGTCATTAATTCTCCCACATACCATTTAAAAATGACCGGGTTATTGCCTTTTGAGGTAACTGTGATCTCGTCAGGAGCATCACTTTCGGTAATCGCCTCTGCACCGGAGAGTACACCTGTTATTGTTCGCCATGTGGCGTCTTTTTGAGGAACCTGGCTCGCAGTAACTGAGCTGCCCATATATTCCATTGCTTCCAATCGTGGTTCGGTGGTAACCGTATAGTATAGATTCACTTTTTTGCCTTCCAGGCCATGCAGCATTGAGGGATCTATATGGCTGGCCTCCGCATCAAGGTCAAATACCTGTTGTGTACTATCAGCCATATCTATGGTCACCACGAACATTGGGTAAGCACCATCTTCTACTTTGGTGATAGTACCCGCGCCGCTAATCTCCTTATCATTAGGCTGACGAATGGTGGTAGTCGCTATACTATCTTTTTTAATGGCGGAAGAATCAGCTGTGGCCGTTTTAGACCCCCCGGAGCCACATCCGGCCATAACCACCGAAAAAATAACAGTGAGTACACAGTGTCGCATAGTATAAGTTTAAAAGTATGATTAATACCGTTTCTTATTCAACAACCTTAGCCTGGCCGCAGATAATACACGCAGACTATATCAACTGCGGCGGCCTCACTTTGCACGTTATCAATTTACGCAAAATTACTGATCAATCTTCCAAATGTCCTTCAGTTTCATACCAGCGAAACGATTCTGCATTTTTACTGATCTCCCAGTAAAACCGGCTGTGCTTACGTTCGTAGTTGCCTGTCTCGTTCATGGTCTCAGCATCATACAGGCGGCCGTTCACCATGGTATACCTAATGCTCTCCGTATTATAAATATCGTCCAGCGGGTTTTTATCCAGCACCAACAGGTCGGCGAGTTTACCCTCCGTCAGCGAACCTATCTGGGCATCAAAACCCAGGCTTTTAGCCGGATTAATAGTCGCAGTTCGTAAGGCCTCCATAGGAGTCATACCGCCCTGGGCCATCATCCATATTTCCCAGTGAGCACCAAGACCCTGCAGCTGTCCATGAGCACCCATATTTACCAGCACACCGGCATCATTAAGCTTCTTCTGGCTGCGTGATACGAGCATGTGGCCATTTTCATACTCCTCTTCAGGAGCCATCGTGCGGTGGCGGCTTCGAACATCAACCACAGCTCTCGGCGTAAAACGCATCAGTCTTTCTTTTTCCCAAACATTGCTATGCTGGTACCAGTAATACTCTCCCGAAAGCGAGCCATACGACACTATAAGTGTGGGTGTGCTGGCAGTACCTGAATTTTTCCAGAGTTGTATCACGTCGTCATACAGTGGCGCTACGGGAATATTGTGCTCTATCGTCGTGTGACCGTCGAGGATCATACTGAGGTTATGATAAAAGAAAGATCCACCCTCCGGCACTACTTCCATCTTCAGCTCACGGGCAGCTTCTATCACCATTTGTCTTTGTTCACGCCGCGGCTGGTTATAGCTTTTTACACTGAAAGCACCGAACGCTTTTGTGCGCTGCAAAGCGCTTCTCGCATCATCAAAAGAATTGATCACCGCTTTAAAGTCCCCATCTGCCCCGTACAATATCGTTCCGGTTGAGAAAACACGCGGCCCTTGCATCATACCTGTCCTCACCAGCTCGCTTTGTGCAAAAACCAGTTCACTATTGGCCGAGGGATCATGAGTAGTGGTCACACCATAAGCCAGGTTCACAAAATAAGGCCAGTGCTTCTCAGGCACTATCCCCGAGCGGAAATGCGCCACATGCGCGTGAGCATCAATAAACCCCGGCATTATTGTCTTCCCACTGCAGTCTATCACTTTTGCGCCCGGGGGCACCTGTACTTCGCTTGTTTTTCCAACAGCTTTAATGATATTGCCGTCCACCACAACCGTTCCGTTCTCTATTACAGCATCCGATTCCATTGTAATAACCCTGGCATTGGTAAATGCAAGTATCCCCTTAGGCTTATCTGTTTTCGCTTTCAGCCCGATAGTAATTCCCTGCGCTGGTATTGCAAAAGTAGAATCAGGTTTGCCGCCA